>CBDUXW010000357.1:0-4127 GCA_965371275.1 uncultured bacterium
ACGACGCTCTGTCCACTTCATCGACTACCTCCAGAGAATGCTCTTCAAGAACGCCGCGCTCTGTCCGCGCGGCGCGTGCTCATAAGCTATCGTAGCGCCCTAAGCTATCACTGGGGCAAAAATGCCGCAAATAGACAGTGCGCCGCGAATCGCCGTCTGGCACGACCAGGCTGAGGCATACCGGGAGGCGCTCGAGACCCGGCTCCCGGATGTCCCGATCGCCGCAATCAGACCCGGCAGCAGCTGCGCCGCCGGGATCGAGGCCACCGCCGCCGGCAACCCGGATGCCGGTCAAGAGGCAGCGGGCTTCGCCGACACCGAGATTCTCCTGGCATGGAAGGCGCCCGCCGGCGCGCTGCGTGTGTTCGAGAGCCTGCGCTGGGTTCAAGTAACGGGCGCCGGCGTCGATCACTTCCTCACTCGCGAGGACCTGCCGAACGACGTTGCGCTGACCCGCTCACTCGGTAGATTCGGCCTGCAAGTGGCTGAATACGTCATCGGCTACCTGTTGCACGGCCTGCTCGACATCGCCGGCTATCGAGAACAGCAGACCCACGGTACCTGGGAGCGTGGCGAACGCCCGCTACTCGCCGACAGCACCGTCGGCATCATGGGCCTGGGATCGCTGGGTTTGCCCACCGCCCAAGCTCTGGCCGCGCTGGGCACCCGGGTGGTTGCGGCAACGCGCTCCGGCAAGCCGGTGGAGGGCGTCGATCAGGTGTTCGGCTTCGACACCTGGCGCGACATGCTGCCGCTGTGCGACGCGCTCGTGCTCGCCATCCCGCTGACCGACGAAACCACGGGCCTGATCGATGCGGGGGCGCTCGCCGCGTTGCCGCACGGCGCCGTGCTCATCAACGTGGCGCGCGGCGCGTTGATCGACGACGACGCCCTGATCGACGCCCTCGATCGCGACCACCTCGGCGCCGCGGTGCTCGACGTGTTCGCCCAGGAGCCGCTGCCCACCGACCATTCTCTGTGGAAGTGCACGCGGGCCTGGATCACGCCGCATATCGCCGCGCCCAGCGAGCTCGATGCCATGATCGACGAGTTCGTCGCCAACTACGAGCGCTTCGTCGCCGGCCGGACGCTGATCAACCTGGTCGATCGCCGCCGCGGCTACTGACCGCCGGCCGCTCCAGCACGTCGATGTCGCCGACCACGCCCGGAGCCGTTGCGGCAACCGGCAGGCGATGTCGACCGATCCGCGGCCTCCTAGCCCACCAGCTCGGCGATGGTCGCGATGGCGTGATCGATCTCGTCGTCGGTGTTGTAGAAGTGCGGCGACAGCCGAATGCCGGCCCCCGGGCGGAAATCGATCATGACGTCGCGGGCCAGCAGCTCGCGGCTCACCTGTTCGCAGTCGGGAACCATGATCGACACGGTGCCGCCACGCCGCGCGTCGTCGCGTGACGTGTTCACGGTCCAGCCGTGCTCGTCGGCGCCGGCGATCAGTCGTCGCGTTTGGAGAATCGAGTTGTCGCGAATCGCGTCGACGCCGATCTTGTTGACGATCTCGAGACCCGGGCGACAGGCGCGCAGTGCCGGAATCGCCGGTGTGCCGTTCATGAAGCGCCAGGCGCCGGAATTGCGGTCGATGGGTCCCGGATCGAAGCTGAACGGGCTGCTGTGCGCCATCCAGCCGGTGATTGCCGGCTCCAATTCATCGGCAAGCTCGGGTTTGACGTAGAGGTAGGCAACGCCCGGGCCGCCGCACAGCCACTTGAGCGTGCCGCCGACGGCGAAATCGACGTCCCAGCCGGTGGCGTCCACCGGCACCGCACCGGTCGACTGATACACGTCGAGCGCCACCTTGGCACCCACCTGGTGGGCCCGCTCGACGATCGCCGGCACGTCCTGGATGAAGGCGCTCTTGAAGATCACGTGCGAGATGGGCACCAGCGCCGTGGTCTCGTCGATGGCGTCGAGCATGTCTTCGAGAGGTACCACAATGCCGTCCGGCGACTCGACCAGATGGAGCTTGGCCCCACGCCGCTCCTGCTGCCGGTACTGGTAGATGATCGACGGGAAGTTCAGCGCCGAGCACACGATCTTCTTGCGGGCGCCGGAAAAATCGAAGCACGACGCCACCACGGCCGAGGCCAGCGTCACGTTGGGCTGCGTTACCACGCTACCCGCCGGGGCCCCGATGAGCGGCGCGATCTGGTCGCCGACGTCGATGGGCAAGGTGTACCAGCCGCGCGTTTCCCACGAGCGCACGCCCTCGTTGGCCCAGTCGTCGGCGTAACTCCCCAACGCGTCGGTGACCGCGCGCGGCATGGCCCCGAGCGAATTGGAGATCAGGTACGTGGAGCGCGACAGGATCGGGAACTCGTCGCGCCAAGCCAAGAGCTGTTCATTCATGGAACGGCTAAACTACACGCTCGGGCACAGCCAGCCAAACCTGACGGCAAGGGCAATAACTCACTTTTTCATTTGATCGGCCCGCCTTTCGCGTGCCGCCGAAGGCGCAGCCAAAGCACCTGGGGCCATGGACAAAAAACGCCTCACGATAGGACAGAGCGCCGATCCTGACGACGCCTTCATGGCGTGGGGTCTGGCCGCCGGAAAGGTCGACGTCGAGGGCGCCGAGCTCGAGGTGATCTTCGACGACATCCAGACGCTCAACGAGTGGGCTCTGGAGGGCCGCCTCGATCTGACCGCGCTGTCGGCCGGCACCTACCCGCAGGTCGCCGACCGCTACCGACTGCTGCGCGCCGGCGCCAGCTTCGGCGCCGACTACGGGCCGCTCGTTGTCGGACGCCGGCCGCCGGCGGCGCCCGGACCCGACGCCGTTGCCGGCTTGCGCGTCGCCGTTCCCGGCCTGCTGACAACCGCCTACCTGCTGCTGCGCACCTACGCCGGCGAGACGTTTGAACCGGTGCCGATGCGCTTCGACACCATCATCGACGCGGTTGTCGACGGCGCCGTCGATGCCGGACTGATCATTCACGAGGGCCAGCTCACATACGGCGACCACGGGCTGCACGCCCTGTTCGAGCCGGCGCGCGCCTGGCACGAGGAGACGAAATTGCCCGTGCCGCTAGGCGTCGTCGGCGTCAAGCGCGATCTCGGCGACCACCTCTCGCACGTCGTCGCCGACGCCTTCGCGGCAAGCATCGACGCCGCCCGCTCCCACCCCGAAGAAGCCCTCGCCTTCGCCGCCACCCACGGTCGCGGCCTCGACGAGGCCGTCCTGCGCACCTTCGTCGATCAGTACGTCGACGAGATCACGCTGGATATGGGCGACCAAGGCCTCGAAGCGCTCCGTAAACTCTACGAAGCCGCAGCGGCCGCCGACCTGATAGACAGCACCCCTCCTCTGGACCTCCTGTAGTCACTGGAGAACTCTGGGCAAGAAAGGCGCGGAACGCGACTTTCGGTCGAGGGCGCGTGGCGGGCATTCAAAAAAATCGGAGCGTTCCACTTTCTGCAAAAGCGGCAATCCCTCACCCCTATGAGGAAATCGCCGCCAACGCCTTCGCGGGACTATCTTTCGGCGAGACTTTGACCTGCGCATCGATGATCGTGCCCTCTTCGTCGATTACGAAGTGGCTGCGCTCGATTCCCATGTACGCGCGCCCGTACATCTTCTTCTCGGCCCACACGCCGTAGGCCTCGGCGATGGCGTGGTCCTCGTCGACCAGCAAGGTGAACGGCAGGTCGTACTTGCTGCGAAACTTCGCGTGGCTGGCCTCGCCGTCGGGGCTGACGCCTAGCACGACTCCATCGTGCGCCTCGAACTCCGCGTGGCTGTCGCGAAACCCGCACGACTGCTCGGTGCACCCGGGCGTGTCATCTTTCGGGTAGAAGTTGAGACCGATCTTCTTGCCGCGCAGATCAGAGAGACTCAGCGACTCGCCGGTGTCCGTTCGGGCGGTGAAGTCGGGGGCGGCGTCGCCGGTCTGAGGGGATGTATTCATGTCTGGCTCGCTCCTGATGGGATGTCCGGGTGGGTGGCGCGCCTCGCGCGAGCGCGGGCGTCACTTTCACGTTGCCTGCGGCGACCGATGATCGAACTTGCGCCGGCTGACGATCAACTTGCCGTCTTCGGAACGGCGCTTACGGTAGCCGAGCAAGTGAAAGACTTCGACGGCGAACCAGCGCGCCATCCCCGTGTCGATGAC
>CBDUXW010000358.1:0-4127 GCA_965371275.1 uncultured bacterium
CATAGGCATGCGCATGAACCTCATGGCGGTCGCCGAGAACCCCGGACTTTTCGCCGTCGGGTTCATTTGGATCGGCTTTCACGCGTTCATCTTGATCAGTGTCGCGATGATCATTCGCGCCCCGTATTTCTTCCTCGCCGTCGGCAGCCAGGCCAACGTCGGCGGCGCCGCCTCGGCGCCCATCGTGGCCTCGGCGTTTTCCCCGGCGCTCGCCCCGGTCGGCGTGCTGCTGGCCGTTCTGGGATACGCCCTCGGCACTTACGGCGCCTGGTTGTGCGGCCAGCTCATGCGCATGGTGGCTCCATAGCTGCCGACGGCCGATCTTCAGCGTCGCGGACGGTTTCCGATCGAGTGATCAGCGAATGCCCCGTGCTCGGGCTCCACGGCCGTCGTCGAGGTTCTGGTAATTCATGATCGTGTTGAAGACGAGGGCGTAGGAACCGGATGAAAATGCCCGGTGGAACGGGTCGAAGCTGAACAGGACGACGTGGCCGTCGCCCAGCGGCGCATCGATGAGCGCCGGCGTGCCGGCAAGTTCGTCGCCGTTCTTCAGGCCGCCGCTGATCAGTAGCTCGTCGACGCTCGGGTCGAAGCGCAGGATCACGCGAGGCCGAGCCCTAGGATCGGGGGCGGGCCCCCGCCCCGGACCCCCACCCGTCGGCGTCTCCGACCCCGGTGGCGCCAGCCTCCAGAAGTCGTCGACGGCGGCGCGGCCGAGATCGCCCGGGCGCCCTTGGGGAATGTCGCGCTCGCCGGTGGCGCCGCGTCCCGAGGTTCGCGTCGTCGTGTCACCGGAAGCGGCCGGCTCACCGCCGCCCGGGGCTGCGCCGCCACGGCCGCCGCCGGGCGTCCCGCCGACGCGTAACACCGGGCCATCGCCGAAGCGGACGCCGAGCTCGTCGTCGTAGCCGTAGACGATCGGGCTCGTCGGATCCGCCACTCGGGTTCGGAAAACCCCGCCCCGCGCCCAGAGATCCGGCGTCTCTGCGATTGAGACTCCCGGAGCCAAGCCGAAGTGAACGGGTAGCGAGGCGCTGTTGCCGATGGTGATGAACGTGCCGCCGGCTTGCACGAAGTTGCGGAGGTGCGTGACCCCCTCGAGCTCGAGGCCGCCGCGCATGTCGTCGGTTGCGTCCTGGCGGCCGAGGTTGGGCGTCAGCTCCGTGGCCTGCCACGGAATGGGTCGGTCGCCGCCCGCTCCGCGAACGACGCCGAGTGCGTCGCCGCCCGCGGGGGCAAAGATGATGACGTCGTAGCTGTCTTCGAGGGTGGCGTTATCGCGAACATCGTGTACCGAGATGTAGTCGTAGGGAATCTCGAACCTGTCGAGTACGAGACGAATCCAGCCCTCCGTCTGCGTTGTTGTCCAGGTATGCATGACAGCGACACGGGGGGTCGCCAAGGCGTGCGTCGAGACGTCGGGTGCTGCTGCCAACGCGTAGGCGGTGAATCCGCGTTTGCTTCCTTCGGATTCGAGAAGTGAACCCAGTCCCGGGGGATTGCCGGCAACCTCGATGATCATCGAGCCCGCGTTGAACCGTCGCCCGCCGGCCTCGAAAGCGGTCTCGGCCGCGGCGACGCGCAGATCGATGTTGACGAGCCGAAACGCGGCGAGGCTGCTGTCGGCGTTCTGGTTGATCGCGTAGGCGACAGGTTGCGGGGTGGCGGAGCTCGGCTGCGAGCCGATCGCCGCGACGCCGCCGGCCGGCACGACGTCGGCCGCGGCGCGGTCCATGTCGATGTCGAGGATGTCGGGATCTTCTATGCGGACCGTCTCCACGTTGAAGAGCGGACCGAAGGTCCAGCCGACGTCGTCGGATGGGCGTTGCTCATCGGGGTTGTAGTACTGCGTGTCGAGCAGGATATCGGCGGCGCGCGAGTAGGGTTGGTCCATGCGGACGACGTAGCTTCCCGGCTCGAACGACCGGCCTCCCGCTCGGAATGCCGCCGCGGTTCGATGTACCTCCACACCTTGGCGGCGGAGCCCGTTGATGAGCTGGGCCTGCTGCCCGGGTCGCGGGTCGGAAGCCGGCAGCACGTACGCGGCCGGCCCCTCGGTGTGCGCCTTCTGCACCGAGCGCTTGCTCTTGAGGTAGAAGTTCTCCATGAACTTCTGGCGGTTGTTCGCCATGTAGTTGGTCGCGATCAGGAGAGCCGACTGCGACAGGTTCACGTGATTGCGGATCGAGAACACGGTTTCCCGCAGAGGCGGGTTGGGTTTGTACCAGGAGCGGCTCGGATCGGCCCTGACGACGTAGTTGCTGGCGTTGCGTGCCCCCTGGACCTCGTAGAAGCGGCCGATCCCGTTGTGCACGTTGACGACGGTGTTGAGCCCGGCGATGCCCCAGCCGTCCCAGTAGCCGTGGGTGTAGACACCGGGCACGCCGCGCTTGGTCAGCTCGTTGATCTCGGTATAGGCGAGCATGTGCCACTCGTCGACCTGGATCGGGTCGATCCAAGGGTTGTAGGGGCCCGTGCCCGTCGAGGCGTATAGATAGGAGGCCGATTCGTGTAGGTCGTGAAACACCTGAGGGTGCCAGTCGAGAATTACGTCGAAGGCGCTGCGGGTCATCTCGAGCTGGATTCCTAACCCGTCCCGATTGTTGTCGTGGGCGACGTATTGGCCCCAGTACAGGAGGCGGCTCGGCAGGTCGGCGTCGGGATCTTGGTGTCGGGCCATGTGGATGTCGACCTGCTTGTCGCGGCCGTCGACCTCCATCACCGGAACGAGCAGCAGGATCATGTTGTCGCGGATGTCACGGATGAAGTCGGATTCCTCGACAGCGAGCCGATAAACGAGCTCCATCAGCATCTCCGGGGAGCCGGTCTCGGGGGAGTGCTGGCCGCCGGTCGCCATGTAGATGGGCTTGGTCTCGGCAATGAGGGCTGCCGCTTCGGTGTCGCTGATGGTCCTCGGGTCGGCGAGCCTCGCGGTCATCGCCTTGTGGCGCTCGAGGTTGTTGATCGTGTCCTCGCTGGAGATCACCACGAGAATGCGCTCGCGGCCCTCGTCGGAGGTTCCCATTGGCAGCACTTCAACCCGTGGCGAGGCCGCCGCGACGGCCCGCATGTAGCGGTGAACTTCGCCACTGTAGTGCAGTACCTCTGGCGCCCCGGCGATGGTCCCGAGCACTTCCAGGGGGGTCGGAACCGTCGACGACGCCGGCAGGTGATCGACGTACTCGGTGAGGAAGAACGGCTCCGTGGTGTACTCGAGGATTCTGCGCGTGTACTCGCTGTCGTTCGCCTGCTGTGCAGGGGCTAGGGTCGCGACCATCAATGCGGCGAGGCAAGTGATCGACACCGTGGCCCAGTTTGATGCACGTCTCGGGCTCGGTGATTCGGGTCGGTTCGGTGTCCTCATGACGTTTCTCTCCGGTGCGGGGAGCGGCTGCTCGCGAGATCGTGGATCGAACGATTCTATGCGCGACGCCGGGGTGTCTCCAGGGTGTGCCTCGAGCGCTGGTCGACTGGTCAAGTTGCCTTCGTGCCGCCCCAACAGGTAGATTCCGGGCTTCCGTCGAGTCCACCCACCCGTTCCGGAGTCAGGCCATGTTCGTGAAGCACCTCGTCCTCGCCGTTTCCATGCTCGTTGCTCTTTCCACGCCGGGGCTGATGACCCCCGAGCTCGCCGCTCAGGAGGCGGGCGCTGTGGTTCTCGATGAGGCCCTCCTGGAGGGCTACCAGTGGCGCAATCTCGGCCCCGACCGCGGTGGTCGCTCGACCGCGGTGAGTGGCGTGATCGGGCAGCCCGAGGTCGCGTACTTCGGGGCCGTCGGTGGCGGGCTCTGGAAGACCACCGATGGCGGAGACAACTGGGGTCCGGTCACGGACTACAAGATCACATCCGCCTCCGTCGGCGCGTTAGCCGTCAGCGAGACGAACCCGGATCTGGTCTTCATCGGCACCGGAGAGACGTGCATCCGCGGCAACATTCTCCCCGGCGACGGCGTTTACCGGAGCCGTGACGCCGGCGAGACGTGGCAGCACGTCGGATTCCCCGACTCGCACGGGATTTCGAAGATCCGCATCCACCCCACGAACCCCGACATCATCTTCGTCGCCTCGTTCGGGAAGTATTCGGTGCCGAGCGAGGAGCGCGGTGTCTTCAAGAGCACCGACGGCGG
>CBDUXW010000359.1:0-4123 GCA_965371275.1 uncultured bacterium
CATGCTGAACACGGGCCCGGCAGCGGTGACTGATTGCACCTGCATGAACGAGAAACCGGCGTTCCAGTGCACGACCCACAGCGCCACGACCATCTCGGCGGCAAGAAGCAACGAGACCGGTCGTACCCAGACCCCGGCAATCAAGAGCGCGCCGCCGACCAACTCGAGGCCGATCGCCAGGAACGCCGTGAAGCTCGGGGCGGGCGGCGACGGCATGGAGCTGTGGCGCTTCGTGGGGAGATGACTTGACCGGCCGTGTGACGAAGCATAGTATCGTTTTGACACTATGGCCGATTGACACTATCTCGCGAAGGTTCACGCATGCCCGCCAAACAGCCGAATCCACATGACTTCCTGCCCCTGAACCCGCTCGAGTTCCGTATTCTGCTGGCTTTACGCGAGGGGTGCCGACACGGGTACGCCATCGTCAAGGATGTCGAGCAACGCAGCGGCGGCAGCGAGAAAATCTTCCCCGCCAATCTCTACCGCCGCATTCGCAACCTCCTCGCCGCCGGCCTGCTCGCCGAAGCCGAGCCACCGAAGGGTGCAGAGCCCCGCGACGAGCGGCAGCGGAAGTTCTTTCGCCTGACACCGCTCGGGCTCGCCGTAGCCCGCGCCGAGGTCACGCAGCTGGAGGGCTTGCTCGCCGAGGCTCGCGAGAAGGAACTGCTGCCCGAGGCGCCCTCCAGGTCGGCACAATGACCGTGTCCCACCGGCCGCCGCTGCTGTACAAGCTCATGCTGCGGCTGTTGCCACGCGCCTTCCGAGACGAGTTCGGCAACGACATGGCGCGGCTTTTTGTCGATCGTCGGCGCGCGGCCGGCGACTCCCGGGGCGCCCGCGTAGGGATCTGGTTCCGCGGCGCCGGCGACCTGGTGGCGCACGCGTTCGCCGAGCGCTGGCAGCGTTCTGAAGCGCAATCCGGCTCGCCGAGAAGAGGTGCTTCGCCCATGGAAAGTTGGTTCACAGATGTTCGCTATGCCTTCCGCGGCCTGCAGCAGAGTCCGGGGTTCGCCGTGGCGGCCATCGCCACACTGGCGCTGGGGATCGGCGCCAACGTCGCCATCTTCACGGCCGTCAACACCGTGCTGTTGCGTCCTCTTCCCTTTACGGAGCCCGAGCAACTGGTGAGGGTCTGGCCGCAGAACAACTTCAACAAGGCGATGATGGCGAGGGCTGCCGACGCCGTGCCGGCGGTCGAGAGAATTTCGGGAGTGTCCGGCTGGCTGTTTACGTTGACCGGCGAGGGCGACCCGCAACAGCTCGCCGGGGCGATGGTTTCCTGGGATCACTTCGAGCTGCTCGGCGTGCGTCCGGCACTGGGACGTCGCTTCACGCCCGACGAGGGCCTCATCGGCCAGGCCGATGCCGTCATCGTGAGCCACGGCTTGTGGATCAACGTATTCGGCGCCGACCCGGACATCATCGGCCGGCGCATCCGCCTGGCGGCGGGTGATTATCAGACGCGCCGCGTCGTCGGTGTCATGCCTGCCGACTTCCGACCCCTCTATCCCGGACACCGGCTGTGGTCGCCACTCGACGTCGATCCGGCACTCTCGGTACGGGACGATTCGTCCTGGTACGTGAACGTGCTCATCGGCCGCCTCGCGGACGGTGCCACAGCCGCACAGGCCACCTCGCAGGTTGCCGCCTTGGCGCGCTCGCTGCACGAGGAATATCCGACGCGGTTCGAAGAGGAGGACCAGCAGCTCGCCAGCGTCCTACCGCTGCAAGCGCACATGGTGCGAGATTTGAGCGCCACGCTGTGGACGCTGCTCGCGGCAGTCGGCGTGGTTCTGCTGATCGCCTGCGTCAACGTGGCCAACCTGTTGCTCGCCCGCGGCACCGCCCGCGGGCACGACCTTGCCATGCGGGCGGCGCTCGGAGCGACGCGCGGTAGGCTGCTGTCGCAACTGCTCACCGAGAGCACCATCCTCGGCGTCGGCGGTTGTATCGCCGGATTGGCCGTCGCCGTGGCCGGCTTGCGAGTGCTCGCAACCGCCACTCCGGAGGACTTCTATCAGCTGACCGAGGCATCGATCGATCCGTTCGTGATGGCGTTTGCGGTCGCCGTCTCGCTCGCCGCGGTGTTGCTGTTCGGCCTGGTGCCCGCCTGGCGTGCATCGTCGGCGGGCGCGCGCTCAGGTCTGGCGGGATCGGCTCGCGGCATCGCCTCCAGCCGGGCGGCCAATCGGCTCACGAAGGGCCTGGTTGCCGCCGAGGTCGCCTTGTCGGTGATGCTGGTGGTCGGCGCCGGCCTCATGCTCCGCAGCCTCTGGAACCTGTACACCGATGACCTGGGCTTCGAGCCCAACGGTGTGCTGACCCTCCGCATCAGCATTCCGGAGGGACGCTTTGCAGCCGAAGCCCTTCCGATTCACTACCAGGGGATCTGGGAGGCAGTGAACGCCGTCCCCGGCGTCGTGTCGGCCGGGGGAATCCATCTGCTGCCGCTTACCGGCAACAACTGGAACTTCCCCTACTTCGCCGAGGACCACCCGGTTCCCGAAGGTACGCCGCCACCCAACGCCAACCACCGAGTCGTCACACCGTCCTACTTCGAAACCTTGGGAATACCGTTGCTCGGCGGCCGCCGCTTCACCGATCAAGACACGACCGCGACCGAGGCGGTGGGTATGATCAACCAACGGATGGCCCGCGACCTGTGGCCCGACGAGGACGCCGTCGGTAAGGAGATCGAGGTTTTCGGGTCGGCGTTCACCGTTATCGGCATCGTCGGCGATATTCACCAGCACGGAATTCGCCGGGACGTTGAAGTGGAGATGTATCGGCCGTTCGCCCAGTGGCCGACGGGTGGCATGTTCGCTGTCATCCGTACCTCCGGCGACCCGGCGGCGCTCGCTCCGTTGGTGCAACGGGCAATCTGGGACGTCGATGCCGACGCACCGCTCGCCCAGGTACGGCCGATGGATGAGGTATTCGGCCAATCCGTGGCCGGCGACCGTTTCGTCAGCCTGCTGATCGCCGCGTTCGGTGCGCTGGCGCTGGTTCTCGGGGCGATCGGTGTCTACGGTGTGACCGCCTACGCCATCGGCCGGCGGCTGACGGAATTCGGCGTCCGCATGGCGGTCGGCGCCGACCGTTCGGCAGTGCTGCGGCAGGCGATCGGCGACGGCATCAAGCCGGCGCTGTTCGGGGTCGCCGCCGGCGTCGCCGCCGCCTGGTGGGCAACGCGGCTACTGGCGAGCCTCCTCTACGGGGTCGGCTCCTTCGACGCCGCCACCTTCATCGTCGTGCCGGCTGTGTTGATCGCCGTAGCGGCGCTGGCCTGCGCCTTGCCGGCATGGCGCGCCAGCCAACTCGACCCGGTGACCGTGTTGCGTCACGAGTAAAACGCTACCGAATGTAGCGGTTCTTCTGGTACTCGTTGAACGGTTGCACCAGCACGCCGGCGAGGTCGGTCTTTTTCATGAGCCGGTAAATCGGCACTCGTTGCGGCCGGCTGTCGCCACCAGACCCGCGGCCACCACGGCCACCGCGACCGCCGCCCTGAAACTGCCGGCGCTGCTCGGGCGTCATCTGCGCCAGGCGCTCTTCCTGGGCGCGACGCTGGGCCTCCTGTTGCGCGGCGCTGGGCGTGACGCGCAGCACGTTGTCGAGGTACCCCCAGGTGACGAGATTGTCGTTGGTTTCCGGCTCCAGAACGTAGCTGATGAAGTTCGACATCGGCTGACCGCTGGGCACGAAGAACGTCCCCACCGGAAATTCGACGGTCTCGGTGGTTTTGTCGGCGATGACAGCCTTGAGGTAATGCGCCTGAAAATACTGTGTGTCCTCGACCGTCGTCGCGTCGTAAACCTCGACCTCGAGCGCAACGGCCTCGGTAAGGCGCTTCACCGTGATGTCGTGCTCGAGCAGGATCGGGATCAACTTGGTCATACTCGGCGGGATCAGGTAGCCCCACGGGCGCGTCGTCGTGCGGGTGGGCTCGAATTTGGTGAAGACCGGCCCCCTGACGAGGTCGTAGGTGACTTCCTGATCAGCGCCGCGACCCCCTCCCCCGCCGCGGCCACCGCCCTGGCGGCGCCAGAAATCGTCGTTGTACTTGGCAACTTGTTTGTACTCGAGAACGATCTGATCGTCGTCGGCATCGTCGTTGCCG
>CBDUXW010000360.1:0-4114 GCA_965371275.1 uncultured bacterium
GTGGATAAAATTCGCACGGTGCGGGGTGTTGTCGCGGCGGGTGGGAAAACAATCTTGCGGTTGGGCGTAAAAAACCACGACTCGGTGATCATGGCCGAAGGCTACGCCATGAGTCCCGGCGAGTCGTTGATCACACCCGGACAGGCGCGTGTCACCCCGGGGTATTTCGAGGCAATGGAGATCCCGTTGCTGCGTGGGCGTTTGTTCGACGCCACCGACACGGTCGACGGACTGTCATCGGTAATCGTCGATCGACGGTTGGCGGGAAAATTTTGGTCGGGGGAGGACCCGATCGGCAAGCGGATGTATTTTCCGACCTCGCCCGAGGACATTACGGCGATCACCGACGATACGGAGTTTTTCAGCGTCGTCGGCGTTGTCGAAAGCACCTCCTTCCGCGACGTCGTCGTCGGCGGCCTGGACATCCTCGGCACCTACTATTTTCCGTACGATCAGGGAACGACGAGGGGCGTTACGTTCACCGTCAGGACAGCGGCTGATCCCTCGAGTGTCGCCAACGCGATTCGTAGCGAATTCGCTCGCCTCGATGCGGAGCTTCCCTTTTACGGCGTGCTGTCGATGCAGGAGCGAGTCGACCAGGCGTTAGGCCCCCGGCGCACGCCCGTCGTGCTCGCACTGGTGTTTGCGGTTGTGGCGCTGCTTCTGTCGGCGATCGGCATCTACGGCGTGCTTTCGTATCTCGTGACCACACGGACAAAAGAAATCGGCATCCGCCTGGCGCTCGGCAGTGGTGCCGACCAGGTGTTTCGACTCGTGCTTCGCGAGGGGTTGGTCATCCTCGGCGCCGGGATCGGGCTCGGGCTGCTGGGAGCCTTCGCGCTGCGCGCCACGGTCGAAAGCCAGCTTTACGGTATCGAGCCTCTCGACCCTGTCGTGTGGGTGTCTGTGGTTGTGGCGCTGGCCATCACCGCCTTTTTCGCCTGCGTTATCCCCGCACGGCGCGCTACGCGCGTTGATCCGGTGGTGGCGCTGAGTCAGGAATAGTCGACCACGTCGCCGGCCCGAGTGCCCGCCGGCGGGTGGCCCACCACGCGGGAGCGCGGGGCAACCCGTGCAGCGGGGGGGCACAGCGTGCGAAGATGGCGACAAGCTGATGCTTCTTCCAGGGAGATTCGAATGGGTTCGTGGGCCGGTGTACGGCTGTCGTTGTTGCTCGCCGCGACCCTCGTCGCCGCCGCGGCTTCGATGCCGGCGACCGAGGCGCGGGCGCAGGCTCAGCAGCGTGCATTTGATCCTGAGTTGCTCGAGAGCGGCGACCTCATTCCCTACAGAGCGCTCACGCGCGACGACTTCCGCGCCGTAGATCCGCCGGGCGAGGTGGCCCACATGGATGGGGGCCTCGGCGCCGCGACCTGTGTGTTCTTGACGACGCATCCCGACATGTTCATTCGCGCCAGCTCCCGCGGCAACGATGCCCAGCTGGGCCAAGTACGGGCAAGTGTCCAGAATCTCGCGTTTACGGCCTTCATGGATCGCGATTGCTCCTGGTGGAATCCCGGAGACACAGGGCTTCCCGCCGCCTACATCCTCGAGCACGAGCAGATTCACTTCGCGCTGTTCGAAATCGGCGCCCGGCGCCTGAACCAGCAGGCGGCGCGGATTCAGGAAAGCATGAAGGCGGTGTCGAGCAGCCAGGAAGAAGCGATCGAAGAGCTGCGGCAGCGTCTCGATGCCGAGCTGCACGCGGCGCTCGACCAGGTCATGCTGCGCAGCGACGACCTCGACCGCCAGACATCGGGCGCCTACCGGCGCGAGCGCCAGCAGTGGTGGTACCGCCAGGTCGACGAAGAGCTCAGCCGCCTGGCCCCCGTCGCCCAGCGGTGACCGGCGACGGCGCCGAGGTGGCGCTCGACGCGACGGACAAGTCGCCGCCCTCCTCTGCCGAACACTCGCCCGCTGTTGCAGACAGCCCACCCGTTTCTTCCGAGTGCCCCCGGCCGCGCACGATCATTCTCCGTGGGCTGATGAAGACGTGCCCGCGCTGCGGCCGCGGCCCCCTGTTCGAGAAGTGGACCCGCATGCGTGAGCGTTGCCCGTCGTGCGATCTGCAGTACCTGGAGGATCGCGGCGACCCATGGGCTTTCCTCTTGATCATCGATCGCGGCGCCTTGATCTTCCCGATCGTCGTGGCGCTGTACTTCGGGCTGCAAAGGGCGAGCTTGCCACTGTTTCTCATGTTCGCGCTCGGCCTCGGGGCATTGTTCATTTACACCACGCCCAGCCGCTACGGTGTCAGCGTGGCGCTCGTGTACTGGATTCGACGCAAGTTCGGCACGTGAGCTGTTTTCCTGGTTACGGGTTCGCGGTTGTTTCCCTGTGGGTCAATGAGTCGGCCGGAGAAAAACCACGCCAAACGTGCTTCGATACATCTGTGCTGCGGACTCGCGGTGCACTCCCCGTAGGGCTCAGGAGTTCCGATGGACCTGAAGAAGCTGTTTTCGGCTGTTGCCGTGTCCGGAGTGGTGGCGGCGGGCTTCGGTTTTGCGTATCCGACTTCCTCGGTGCCCACGCCGACAATTCAAGCGAATCCGATCCGGCAGGCGCGGCAGCTCATCGCCGAGCAGAAGTTCGCCGAGGCGGCTGAAATCATCCGGGGGGTGGTCGCCGAACAGTCGGAGAACCCACAGCTCTGGATGCTGCTGGGGAACACGCTGCGCTCGGCCGGCGAGTTCGACGGCTCCCTCGAAGCGTTTCGCGCGGCGATGGGCTTTCCCGCCACGGAGGTCACGGCGACGTACAACATCGGCGTTACCTACGGGCAAATGGGCGATCTGGACGCCGCCTTCGAATGGGTCGGGCGCGCCAAAGACACCGGCACCTTCGATTCGACGTTCGCCGGCATCGATCCGAACGCCGCCGCACTGCGCGCCGACCCGCGCTTCGCGACGCTGCTGCCCACCGAGGCGGAGTTCGAGAACTCTTTCGTCGAGGACGTAACGATCATCCACGAGTGGCGCGGCGAGGCGAGTGGCGATCAGTACGGCTGGATCGCCCGCAACATCGGCGACGTCGACGGCGACGGCATCAACGACGTCACGGCTTCGGCGCCTTCACATCAGGTGAACGGCCGCCGCACCGGCAAGATCTATGTGTATTCCGGCGCCACGGGTGTGGAACTGTGGGCCCGCAACGGCCCGACGGGCGGCAACCTGGGTCAGGGCATCGAGGCGGCCGGCGACGTGAACGTCGATGGCGTACCCGACGTGATCGCCGGGGCGCCGCAGCCCGGTAACGCCTGGGTGTACTCGGGGCGTGACGGCACGACGCTTCTGACACTGCGCAGCGACGAGAGCGGCGACGCGCTGGGCGGCGCGGTGAGCGACGTCGGTGATCTGAACGGCGACGGTCACGCCGACCTGCTGGTCGGCGCGCCGCAGAGCAACGCTGCCGGACAGGGCGCCGGCAGCGCCTACGTCTATTCGGGCGCCGACGGCTCGATTTTGTTGACGCTACGCGGCGCCGGCCCCGGCGACGCCTTCGGCAGCGCTGTGGGCGGCGCCAGCGACCTCGATGCCGAGGTCTTCGTGGTGGGCGCCGGCAACGCCGGCGGCGGCCCCGGACAACCCGGCCCAGGTCGCGCTTACGTGTTCCGAGGTCTCAACGCCGAGCCGGTGTTCGTAATCGAGCCCGACGGCGCCAGCGTCAACTTGGGGCAGATGTTCGTGTCGGTGGTCGGCGACGTCGATGCTGACGGAGTGCTCGACGTATACGCCGCCGATTGGGCCAGCAACGCCAACGGCAGGGGTTCGGGTGGCGTGTTCATTCATTCCGGCGCCACCGGCGAGCGCCTGCTGTCGATCGGCGGCGAGGCCCCGGGCGACGGTTTCGGCATCGGCGTTGCCGACGCCGGAGACGTCGACGGCGACGGCCACGCCGATTTGATCATCGGCGCCTGGCAGCATGGCTCAGCGGCGCCTTCGGGCGGCAAGACCTACTTGTACTCCGGGCGCGACGGTTCGTTGTTACTCGCCTACACCAGCAAGGTCATGGGCGAGACGTTCGGCTTCGATGCCACCGGAATGGGCGACGTCGACGGCGACGGGACCATCGATTTTCTGTTGACCTCGGCATGGAGCGCCGCCAACGGTGCCCG
>CBDUXW010000361.1:0-4106 GCA_965371275.1 uncultured bacterium
AGGAAGAAGAACGTGAATTCTACGGTCAACGGGCGCCCGCGGAGTGGCTCGAAGCTCTGGCGCCACTCGGTACCGACGAGAACAAGCCATTCCTCGAGACAGCACCCTACCTGATCGCGATCTTCGTACAGAATTCGGGCGTGACGCCGGACGGAGCTTCCATCAAGCACTACTACGCCGTCGAGTCCGTGGGTCTGGCGAGCGGCATCCTGATTGCCGGCCTGCACCACGCCGGACTCGTGACCCTCACGCACACACCGAGCCCGATGGGGTTCCTTAACGAGATTCTCGAGCGCCCGGCCAACGAGAGACCCTTCCTGCTGCTGGTGGCGGGCTACCCGGCCGACGACGCCCTGGTGCCCGACATCGGTCGCAAAGAGCTCGACGAGTTTGTAACGTCGTTCTGAGCTCGCCGCTCACGGCGGGTGCACACGAGGTCGAACCGGTCGGGGAGGTGAAATCATGCCGACAATCGTGGAACGCAAGGTCGCCCTGATCACGGGCGCCTCGGCGGGCATCGGCATGGCGTTGGCCGACGTATTCTCGCGGCAACGCAACAACCTGATCCTCGCCGCCCGACGCGGCGACCGGCTACACGAGATCGCCGACGAGTTGCGCGAGCGCGACGGCATCGACGTGTACGTACTCGTCGCCGACCTGGCGGCGCCGGACGGCAGCAAGGGCCTCTACGCCGAGGTCCAGCGGCTCGACCTCGACGTCGAATACCTGGTCAACAACGCCGGCTTCGGCACGTACGGCCCGTTCGCCGAAATCGACGCCGATCGGTCGACGGACCTCGTACGCCTGAACGTCGGTGCGGTGACCGAGCTCAGCGCGCTGTTTCTACCTGCGATGGTCGAAAGAGGCAGCGGCCGGATCATGAACGTGGCGTCGATGGCAGCGTTCCAGCCCGGCCCACTGATGGCCGCCTACTACGCCAGCAAGGCGTACGTACTCCATTTCTCCGAGGCGCTGTCGGAAGAGCTCGAGGGCTCCGGGGTTACGGTCACCGCCTTGTGCCCCGGGGCGGTACAAACCGAGTTTCAGGATGTCGCCGCCATGCATGAATCCGGGCTGGTCGCCGGGAAACGATTGATCAGCGTCGCGACCGTCGCCGAAATCGGCTATCGCGCGATGATGAACGGCAAGCCCATCGTGATTCCGGGATTCATGATGAATCTGATGGCGTTCGGCGTGCGTTTCGCGCCGCGCCGCTTCGTCGCCAAGTTCGTGCACCGCATGATGGAGGAAAGGCAATGATGCTCCCCGACGGCACGGCACATGGACGCGTTTGGGCCGTGTTCTTCAGCCGCGAGATTCTCGGTTTCATTTTCTTCATGGCCGGCGTCTTCAAAGTGTTCCAAATGGGGCCGCTCACCCACGCCCAGAACATGTTCGTCGTACCGTACGCTGACACGTTCCTGCCCATTTGGGCGCTGTGGTTCACCGGCTGGCTGGTTCCGATCGTAGAGCTGATCGCCGGCGGCCTCTTGATCCTCGGCCTGCGGACCCGCGACGCGCTCGTCGCGCTCGGCTTCGTCCTCGTGCTCGTGACCTTCGGCCACCTGCTCCTGGAACCGCTCTACGCGTTCAACGGACATGTGATCCCACGCTGGATGCTGCTGGTGGTGTGCTTCCTGCTGTCCGACGACGATGTGCTGTCGATCGACTACTGCCTGGCGAATCGCGGCAAGTAGCCGGCACCGTCGGCCCGTTGTAGGTGGGCGTCGGGATACGCGGGCTAACGTTGCGGATCGAGCGCCGCCTTCTTGACGCGATCCTGCTCGGCGGGCGGCGCCGAAGCGGCGTCGCCCAGGACGACGCTCAACCACGAACCGTAAGTCGGATTGGCCAGCGTGATCCAGCGGCTGCCCCAGGCATCGCGATGCTGCTCGGCGAAGGCCCGGCGTTCGACGACGGTCCCGTCTGCCGCCCCGACGAAGTCGCCCATATTGTCGCCGAGCTGCAGCAGGATCCGGTAATTCTGCGCCACGAACGCGCGGCGCGGCGTCTTGTTCGACGACTCCCACCCCGGTCGCTCGCCGCGCATCAGCAGCGTGTCGGGCGATGCCGGCACGGAGAAGCCTTCGTCGCGCAGATTGTCACGTGTCGCGGTTTCGAGGTGACTGAGCCGATTGGTAATGAAGAACACCGTCACGCCGCGGCTCTGAGCGTGGTTGACGAAGTCCAACGCCCCCGGGATCGCGGGTGCGGCGACTTCCTGCACCCACGCGTCCCAGAGCTCCGAGGAAAATGCCTGTTCGTCGACCGTCAGCCGCGCCTCGAACGCATAGTTGGAGAGCACCGTCTCATCGATGTCCAGAACCACGGCCGACGGCAGGTCGGTGAAGTCCCCCGTCTGCTCTAGCGCCGCCGTCCACGTCGCATCGGCGAGCGCCTCATCGAGCACGCGGCGCGCCAGTCCGTAGGCCTGCAGCGAAGTGGCCTGATACTCGACCGCGGTCTGCGTCCACAACACCGCGTTGAGGTTGTCGAGGCCCGCGGGAACCGCCGCCGCGCCGTCGGCGGCCGGGGCATCAGTCCCCGGAACCGGGGAACAACTCGCGAGCAGGACAACGGCAACAGCAGACGCCGCGCTTCGCAATCTCATCATCGCTCTCCAGCGGTTGGCGGGAAGCGTCATTCTAACGCCGCGCAGCCGACGACGAGGGCCCTCACTTTCGAGATCGCCGTCCGCGCCAGGGACCACATCCAACGTCGTACTCAACCGGCTGTCCGCAGACAGTGACCACGTCTTGATCGGTCTGACAGGAAGCGAGGAGCAGTTTTAGGGGGTACAATCGCGCCACGCCCCTGCCGGCACCTTCCACGCCGCACCTTCCCAGAAATGAACGACCACGATGCCGCACGTTTTTGAGCGAGACGCCGACGGAACACTGAAAATCGAAGTCGCGAAGCGCGGCAAGGAAGTGCTTTGGGACGCCCTGCTGAACAAGGGAACCGCGTTTACCCAGGAAGAGCGCGACACGTTCCAGCTCAACGGGCTGTTGCCTTCGGAGGTCAACACGATCGAGCAGCAGGCCGAGCGCACCTACGGCGCCATCTGCCGCAAGACCGACCCTCTCGAGAAGTACATCGGCCTTGCCAGCCTGCAAGACCGTAACGAGACACTCTTTTACAGGCTGCTGACCGAACACATCGTCGAGTTCATGCCGATCGTCTACACCCCGACGGTGGGCGACGCGGGCTTTCACTTCAGCCACATCTTCCGGCGCGGCCGTGGCATGTGGATCACACCCGATCATCGAGGCCGCATCAAGGAAATTCTCGGCACCTTCGCCAAGCCCTACGTCCGGTTGATCGTCGTCACCGACAACGAGCGCATCCTCGGCCTCGGCGACCAGGGCGCCGGCGGCATGGTGATTCCGATCGGCAAGCTGGCGTTGTACGCGGCGTGCGCCGGACTGCATCCCACCGCGACGCAGCCGATCAGTATCGACGTCGGGACCGACAACCGGCACTTGCTCAACGACCCGCTGTACCTCGGCTATCCGCACCCGAGATTACGCGGCGAGGAGTACTACTCGCTCATCGACGAGTTCGTGGAAGCAGTGAAGGAATGCTTTCCCGACGCGTTGCTGCAGTGGGAGGACTTCAAGAAGGTCAACGCCTTCGACTTGCTGGCGAAGTATCAGGACGAGCTGCTGTCGTTCAACGACGACATCCAGGGCACGGCGGCGGTCACAATCGCCGGCCTGGTGGCGGCCTGTCGGGTCATGGGCGGCCGCTTGAGCGAGCAGAAGATCGCCATTCTCGGCGGTGGCGCAGCGGGCGTCGGCATTGCCCATCAGCTCCGCGGCGCCTTCGAGCGCCAGGGCAAGACTCCCGAGGAGATCACCAGGTCGATCGCCATCCTCGACAGCCGCGGGCTCATTCACACGGGGCGCGACGGGCTCGACGAGCACAAGAAGGCATTCGCCTGGCCGCCCGAGCTGGCCTCCGACCATGGGCTGAATCCGGATGAAACGATCGAGCTCGAACATTTGATTGCCGCCATGAAGCCGACCATGCTCCTCGGTTTGAGCGGCGTCCCGGGCACCTTCACGGAACCGATGATTCGCGAGATGGCCAAGCACTGCGAACAC
>CBDUXW010000362.1:0-4096 GCA_965371275.1 uncultured bacterium
CCCGACCGCAATGGCCGTGGGTGCGACCGGTGATGTGGAGGCCGCCGAATGGATGGGCAGAGCAAGCGGCCGCGACGCCCGCGCCCTCGGTATTCACTGGATCTTCGCGCCGGTGGCGGACGTGAACAACAACCCGCGCAACCCGGTGATCAACGTCCGTTCTTTCGGTGAGAACCCGGAAAAGGTAGGGCAAATGGCTGCTGCTTTCGTCACCGGGGCCCAGGCTGCCGGCGCGATGGCTACGGCCAAGCACTTTCCGGGGCATGGCGATACCGGCGTCGACTCCCACATATCGCTGCCGGTGTTGCGCGTCGACAGCCAGAGGCTGCAAGCCGTCGAGTTCGCCCCGTTTCGCGCCGCCATCGAGGCCGGCGTGTCGTCCATCATGACGGCGCATCTATCGGTGCCGGCGATCACCGCCGACGAGCAACTCCCCGCCACTCTGTCGCAAGCGGTTCTGACCGACTTGTTGCGCAACCAGCTGTCGTTCAAGGGGCTGGTGATTACCGACGCCATGGAAATGGGTGGTATCAGCGAGCACTGGTGGAGCGGACAAGCAGCGGTTCGGGCGCTGGCGGCGGGTGCCGACATGGTGCTGCTGCCACCGTTCCCGGACGCCGTGCGCGGTGCTATCGTACGCGCCGTCGAATCCGGTGAGCTGCCTGCGGAGCGTCTCGATGACGCGGTTCGCCGGGTGCTCGAGTACAAAGCACGGCTGGGCCTGCAGGATCCCGCGGCCACCTATACGCTCGCCGATCTGCCCGATCGCTTCGCCCCGGCCTCGGACGCGAAGCGCGCCACCGAGGTTGCCGCGGCCGCCGTCACGCTGTTGCGCGATCGCCGCGATGTACTGCCGCTCGATGCGCGCAAGCCGACGCCGGTACTGGTCGTCGGCGTGTCCGATACCAATACGCCGGTGTCGGTGGCCGTGCTGAGTGACGCCCTGCGCCGCCGCCTTGGTGACGTGACGTCGCGCAGTATCGACGGCCGCACCAGCGGTGAGGAGGCGGCCGCGTTGACGGCTGCGGCGGCCCGCGCCGGCGTCGTCGTGATGGCTGTCCGAGCCCGCGTGCGCTCAGGGCGAGCACGCATCAGCTTGCCCGACAAGCAGCAGCGTTTCGCCCAACTGCTGGCGCGTGTCGATACGCCGGTTGTCGTGATCGCCCTCGGCAGCCCGTACATCATCGGCGCGTTTCCCGACGCCGGAGCCGCCGTCGCGGCGTACGGCTGGAGCGACCCGATTCAACGCGCCCTGGCTGCGGCGCTCGCCGGAGAGCAGCCGTGGCGTGGTCACTTGCCGGTAACTATTCCGGGCCTCTATCCGGTCGGCCACGGGTTGGAACGGCCGGCGCTCGACGCTCGCTTGCGGCGTGCCGAGCGGGCGCCGCCGAGCGATGAGAGCGGCCAGGAAACCCACGTTCCCGCGACTCCTTTGACTGCCGACGACCTGGCTCCGGCGCGCGCCGCACTCGAGCAGTTCGTCGACTCGGAAGCCTTTCCCGGTGCCGTGTACGCCGTCGGCCACAAGAACGTCGTGGTCGAGCTCGGCGCAATCGGCAACATGAGCTACGCTGCCGACGCTCCAGCCATGCCGACCGATGCCGTCTTCGACCTGGCTTCGCTGACCAAGGTCATCGCGACTACCACGGTCGCCATGCGGGCCGTCGAAAGCGGGCGACTACGACTCGACTATCCGGTGCAGGCCTACATTCCGGAATTCGCCGGCACCGGGAAGGACGTGGTTACGGTGCGCGACCTGCTGCTCCATACGTCCGGGTTGCCGGCGTACGTACGCTTTTTTCTCGACTACGATCCGGCCGCTTCCGGTCCGGTCACCCGCGCCGCGATTCTCGAGCGCATCGAAGCGACCCGGCTCGAGGCGGCTCGCGGTGAGCGCTATGCATACTCGGACCTCGGCATCATCTTGCTCGGCGAGGTCCTGGACCGCGCACTAGGCGAAACCTATGAGCAGTATGCGATGCGGGAGATCTTCACGCCCCTGGGCATGAGCCACACGCGGTGGAATCCGCCCGCCGATTGGCGCTCGCGTATTCCGCCCACCGAGGAGGATCCATGGCGCGGCCGCATGCTACGCGGCGAGGTCCACGATGAGAACGCCGCGGCGATGGGCGGGGTTTCCTCGCACGCCGGTCTGTTTTCGACCGCCGGGGACCTGGCGGTGTTCGCACAGATGTTGCTGAACGGCGGCACCTATGACCACCAGCGGATCCTCGAGCCCCGTACGGTGCGTCGCTGGACCCGCCGGCAAAACGAACCCGAGGGCAGCAGCCGTGCCGTCGGCTGGGATACTGCACATCCGAGTCAGAGCTGGACGATGTTCTCGGAGCGGGCGTACGGCCACACAGGTTTCACGGGTACGTCCGTGTGGATCGACCCGGCGCGCGATTTATTCGTCATCTTGCTCACCAATCGGGTTCACCCGACGCGCGAGAACACTCAGATCCGCGACGCCAGAATCGCCTTTCACGCCGCCGTCGTCGAAGCCGTCGATGAGGCGGCCAGCAGGAGCCGGTAGGTCGTCACGAATGGGCTCCGAGGGCGAGCGCCTCCATGAGTTGACCACGGCCGAGGTGCTTGCCGCGTTGCGTACTGCCGACGGCGAGGCCCTGGCGGCGGCGCACGCCGCCACCGCCTCGATCGAACGGGCGGTCGACGCCCTGGTCGGCGCTTGGCCTGCTGGCGGGCGACTGATCTACGTCGGCGCGGGAACCAGCGGCCGCATCGGCGTGCTCGATGCCGCCGAGTGCGGGCCGACGTTCGGTGTGGCGCCGGAACGGGTGTGCGCCGTGATCGCCGGCGGCGAGGAGGCGCTGGTCCGACCTGTCGAGGAAGCCGAGGACGACGCCGAGGCGGGGGCGCGCGCCATCGCGGAGCTCGGCGTCGGCAGCAACGACGTCGTGGTGGCGCTGTCGGCCAGCGGCACGACACCCTACACTTGCGCCGCACTGGAAGCCGCCATGGAGCGAGGGTCCGTAGGCGTCGCGGTTACCTGCGTCGTCGACAGCCGGCTGGCGTTGCAAGCAGCCATTCCGATCATCGTTCATGCCGGGCCCGAAATCATCGAGGGATCCACGCGTATGAAGGCGGGCACGGCGCAAAAGCTCGTCTGCAACGCCATATCGACCGCGGCGTTTGTTCGCCTCGGTCGAGTCTGGGGCCGGCATATGGTCAGCGTGGAAACGGCGAGCGGAAAGCTCCGGCGGCGAGCTGCCGGGATCCTCAGAGAGCTGGTCGGTTGCGCCGACGATGCAGAGGCAGTGGCGCTGCTGGAGAAAGCCGGTGACCTGCCGACGGCGCTGGTGATGGTACGTGGCAAAGTCGACCGCGAGTCGGCGCAACTGTTCCTCGACCAGACCCACGGCGACGTTCACGCGGCGATCAGGCGGGCAGGCGACACATGCTGAACGCAGCGATCGTCGTCGTGTACTTCGGTCTGACGATCTGGATCGGCCGGCGCTTCGCCGGACCGCAGGAGTCGCTCGACGATTACTTGCTTGCCGGGCGTACCGTGCCCTGGTGGGCTGCCGCGCTCTCGATTGTCGCCACCGAGACGTCGACGTTGACGTTCATCGGCTTGCCGGGCATTGCCTACGGCGGCAATCTGACCTTCCTGCAGATCGCCATGGGGTACGTGATCGGGCGTTTCTTGGTAGCCGTCGTCCTGGTGCCCGGCTATTTCAGCGGTCGTTTCAACACCGCGTACGAGGTTCTTGCGCGTCGCTTCGGCGGCAACGCGCAAACTACCGCTTCCGCGATCTTCGTCATCAACCGCGTGCTCGCCGACGGCGTACGCTTGTTCGCCACCGCCCTGGTGCTGATCGAGTTGCTGCCACTGGCCCTGCCGGAGTCTTTGCGGCTGCCGGCGGCGATCTTCGGGGTCATCGGCGTAACGCTCTACTACACGCTGCGCGGCGGCTTGCGCGCCGTCATCTGGAACGACGTCGTGCAACAGGTCATCTACATCGGCGGCGCCGGGGTCGCCGCCTTGATTCTGTTGCAGCGCATTCCCGGAGGCTGGGGCGGCGTGGTGGCGCGCCTGGAGCCGGCAGGCAAGCTGGTTTGGCTGGACGCCAGC
>CBDUXW010000363.1:0-4083 GCA_965371275.1 uncultured bacterium
TGTACGAGATGCTGGCGGGGCGGCAGGCGTTCTCGGCCGACACCGTGCCCGATACGCTGGCCCGCGTGCTCACCCAGGAGCCTGCCTGGGAGCACATCGACACGTTGCCGGAGCCGATCCGGCGCTTGTTGCGCCGTTGCCTGAACAAGGACCTCAAGCGACGCTTCCGCGACATCGGCGACGTGCGCATCGAGATCGAGGATCTGCTCGAGGAGTGGGACAAGCCGGCCGCCGCCGCCGCTGACCCGGAGGCGAGTGTCGCGGCGGCGGAGCAGGCTGCTGAGGTCGACGACGTTGCGGCGTCGGGCGTTGTGGCGGCCGCCGAAGCATCGGCGAAGAGCCCGAGCGCCGAACGAGGTGTTTCACTGGCCGTCACCGCGGTGATCGCCGTGGCAGCATTGGCGCTCGGCGCCGTCGCCATGCAGATGTTCGGGGGCCCGCCGCCGGTCGACCCGCCGCCGCGCACCACGTTCAGCATTCTCTATCCCGAAGGCTACCGTTTGGCCACCTCTACGCACCCGGTTGCGTTCTCGCCCGACGGTCGCAACGTCGTGCATCTCATGATCCGCGGCGGCGATCGTTACTTCCAAATGCGCCCCCTGGACCTGCTCGAGGGCCGACCCCTTCGCGATGCCGCCGCGGTGCAGGGGCATCCGTTCTTTTCTCCCGACGGCCGCTATTTTGCGTTCGACTCGCAGGAAGGGGCGCTCAAGAAGGTCTCGTTGGCCGGTGAGCCGCCGGCGACGATTACCCGGCTTCCGCAAGCCTTCCGCGGCGGCACATGGCTCGACGACGACACGATCGTGTACTCGATGGGTGGAGATCTCTATCGAGTTGCGAGCGCCGGCGGCGAGTCGCAACCCATTCCGAACCCCGACGGTTCCGAACTCATCGCTCCCGGCGCCTTGCCGGGTTCGACGGCGGTACTCGCCGCGCACGTAGATGGCGGTGAGCGCTCGATTGTCGTGGTGAGCCTCGACAGCGGGGCGGTGTCGGCGCTGAACCTACAGGGAACCTCGCCGCGTTATGCCCCCACGGGGCACCTGGTGTTCGGCCGCGACGCATTCTTGTTCGCCGTGCGATTCGATCCGGCGACCCACACGATCTCCGGCGATCCGGTGCCCGTGCAGGAAGCCGTTCACATCGGCAACACGGAACTCGCCCACTACGCGTTTTCGGCCACCGGATCGCTGGCTTACGTGCCGAGCTCGGGGGTCGGGGGTGGCGCCGCCGCTCGGCTCGTGTGGCGGGGCGCGGAAGGCAGCGCCGAGGGGCTGCCTGTGGACGCCGCCAATTTTCGCTGGCCTCGTTTGTCGCCGGACGGAAGCCGCATGGCCGTCCAAGTCGGCGGTTCTGAAGACGCTTCGATCTATCTCGTCGACGTGGCACGCGGTGGCGCCCCACGCCGCCTTACGACGGAAGGCAACGGAGCCTTCCCCGTTTGGTCGGCGGACGGTGAGTCGGTGTTCTTCAGCTCCGATCGCCCCGGCGCCGACGGCTTGGATATTTATCGTAAGCGCGCCGATTCGAGCGAGGCCGCGGTGCTTGTGCTGACCCGGGAAGGATCCCAATGGGTCACCGACGCGGCGACCGACGGCGAGCGACTGATTGTCGAGGAAACAGCGGGTGCTGTGTCGGACCTCTACATCCTCACCCTCGGCGATGACCCGGCAATGGAACCGGCCGTCGTTACGGAATTCTACGAAGCGGAGGGCCGATTCTCTCCCGACGGCCGCTTCGTTGCGTTCGCCGCGAACGATACGGGTCAACGGGAGATCTACATTCTCGACCTGCAAACCGGGGCACGCGAAATTGCCTCCACCGCCGGCGGGTTCGCACCCCTGTGGGCTCCCGACGGCAGCTGGCTCGCGTTCGCCGACGGAGCCTCCGAATGGGCCGTTGACGTGACGACAGATCCGCGGCTGAGCCTGTCCACGGCGCGGGAACTGTATGCGAGGCCCTTCGAGGCCCCGGCGCGCGACGTGGATCAGGGCGGCGAGCGTTTCCTGGCGGTGTCCCGGGGAGGCGACGTCGACGAAACAGCGGCAGCGCCGCGCATCAATATCGTGCTGAACTGGTTCGACAAGCTCAACGAGCTGTTGCCGTCGGAACGCTAGGGAGCCATCGGCGCGTCGCCGTCGCCGTGATCCTCATCGACGCCAACCCGATCGCCTGACCAACCGCAATCAGGCGCCGATCTCCGGCGGCCACAGGCAGAGCTGCTCGACCAAAGGGCCGAGACGCGGGTGGTCGCGCAGCTCTTCAAGATCCCAGCGAAGGGTAGCGAACAGCGCCGGCGCGCCGCCTTCGTGCTGGTCCAGGAGCTTGACGATCGACGCCGCCATGCCGTCCTCGTCGCGCAGCCCGGTATACACGCACAGCGGTCCCAAGGGGGACACGTACGCTCCCTCCGCTTCGCGGCCGCGGAACTCCTCGATGATTTCCCTCGCTTCTTCGGTTCGTCCGGCGACGGCGTACATGTAGCCGAGGATCCCCAGATATATCGCATGCCGTTTTGCCGTTTTTGTCGCCGCCTCCGCCACCTCTATGGCGTCGTCGAGGCGCCCGGCCATGCGGTAGTTCCACGCCAGGATCCACTGGCTGAGTGCGGAGCCCATCTCGATCTCGATGCCCTGCTCCAGGACAACGATCGCGTCGTCGAAGTCGCCGTTGATGTAGTGGACGAACCCCATCATCGCGTGGGCGAAAACAGACAGCGGGTCCCGATGAATCGCTTCGCGCGCCTGGACCGTGGCTTCATCGGGGCGTTTGCACGCGGCGAGCACCACCGCGTAGTAGGAGCGGGCGTGGGAGTCGCTTGGGTTGAGCCCGAGCGAGTGCTCGAAGTGGGGCAGCGCGCTCGGCCAGTCGTCGGAGAACCAGCATGTGGCGAAGGCACGCGAATAGTGAGCCTCTGCCAGCGACGCGTCGAGGGCCAAGGCCTTGTCGATCGCCGGTTCCAGCTTGGCCACCGCTTCCTGCGGCGGAATGATCTGGTAAGCGCCGAGGACGGCGTACGCATCGGCAAGGCCGGAGTAGGCGGCGGCGAACTCGGGGTCGAGGGCAACGGCACGCTCGAAGTACTCCTTCGCCTTGAACATCGTTGCCGGCAGACGCAATCCCCAGAAGTGGCGACCGCGAAGATAGAGGTCGTAGGCCTCCATGTTGGTGGTGCCGCGCCTGACCGCCGCCGGCTCGGCGCCGCCGACGAGCTGCACCTGCAGCACCTCGACGATCGCCGCCGTGATCTCGTCCTGAATGGCGAAGATGTCTTCCATCTCGCGGTCGTAGCGTTCCGACCACAGGTGGTAGCCGTCGATGACCTTGATGAGCTGCGCCGTGATGCGCAGCCGGTTGCCGGCGCGGCGCACGCTGCCTTCGAGCACGGCGTTCACGTTGAGCGCGGCGCCGATCTCGCGGACGTCCTGGTGCTTGCCCTTGAACGAGAAGGCCGAAGTGCGTGCCGCCACGTCGAGGCCGTCGACATGGGTGAGGGCGTTGATGATTTCCTCGGAAAGCCCGTCGGCGAAGAACCCGTCTTCGGGGTCGGCGCTCATGCTCTCGAAGGGGAGCACGGCGATCGACGGCCGTCCCGGTGAGGAATCAGCGAAAGACGGCGACGAGGCGGGCGCTGGTGGCTCCACAGCCGGCGCCGCCGGGTCGGACATGGCAGTGGCAGCGCCCTCGTGTTCCGCGCGCAGCTCCTCGATGGGCGGTGCCGTCCATCGGGATGCCTTGGGCGCCGCCGCCGGAATGATTGAATCGAGACTGCCGGGGGCGCGCTTGATGTCTTCGACGACGGCAGCCATTTCCGCGGCCGACGAGAATCGATCGTCGGCCTGCTTTTGCAGCGCCTTGCCGATGAGTTGCACCAGCCCGGTCGGCAAGCGAGGGTTCACGGAAATGGGCGACGGGGGGTCCTGGTTGAGGAGCATGTCGAACACCACCGCCTGCGTGACGCCTTCGAACGGCAGCGATCCGGTGGCCATCTCGTAGAGGACGACGCCGAAGGAGAACAGGTCGGAGCGCGCGTCGAGTGGTTCACCGCGGGCTTGCTCGGGCGACATGTAGGAAACAGTGCCC
>CBDUXW010000364.1:0-4071 GCA_965371275.1 uncultured bacterium
CGGCAGTACCCACTCCTCGAAACGCGTGGCCGTAGGCCCGTAGATGAACTTGTTGACCAGGATGTGATCACCCACCAGGTGATTGTCCTCCATGGATCCGGTCGGGATCTTGAACGCCTGGAACACGAACGTTCGGATGAACAGCGCCAAGATCGCCGCGATGAGGATCGATTCAGTGTATTCGCGAAGCGTTGATTTGTTCATGGTTATCTTCTAATGATCAAAGCTGCGTTGTCTAGATCAAAACCGTTTCTTACTTCGATTCACGCACTAATGTAGCGTACGCGCGAAACTCATCAAAAGGGGGGACAGCGCCATTGTAGCGCCTGGCTCGAGAAACATTACTACTCAGGACTAGTCCCAGTTCAGCAAGGCCGCGCCGATTGCCCCGGCCTGGGCCCCCAATAGTGCCGGGACGACGTCGCATTGCGCCCACGACTGCTGCCAGGCTCGGCGCTCCGCCGCGGCGCGCGCCGGTCCCAAAAACAGCTCCCCGGCGCCCGCGACGCCACCGCCTACCACGATGAGCTGCGGGTTCAACAGATTCACGAGCAGCGCCAGACCGACGCCCAAGCGCCGGCCGCACACGTCGAAGGCGGCCACGGCCGCCTCGTCACCGGCAGCGGCGCGGCGGCTGACCTCCGCCGCGTCGATCTCGGCGGCGGGCGCGCCGCCGCCATCGAGGTACGCCTGCACGATTGCCGCGGCACCGACTTCTTCCTCGAAGAAGGTCAGGCCTTCCGGATCGAGCACCACCCTGCCAAGCTCGCCGGCGAGGCCGCCGCAACCGCGCCAGACCCGGCCACGCTCGATGATTGCACCGCCGAGTCCGGTGCCCACGGTGAGACATACCGCCATCTCGGCGCCCACCGCGGCGCCCAGCCGAGCCTCGGCGAGACCCGCAGCGTGGGCATCGTTGTCGACCACGACCTTGCCGCCGACAGCCGCAGCAAGGCGCTCGCCGATCGGGAAGCCATCGAGAATCTCGAGGCTCGGGGCCCGCAGCACGCGTCCGGCGGCGGCGAGCACCAGCCCCGGGACCGCCACGCCGATGCCCTCCGGAGCCGGGCGGTCGCCCGCGCTCATCCACGGCTCGATCGCGGCGGCGATCGCGGCGACGAGGTCCGCCGCATTTTCGGCCGTTGAGGCGATCCGTAACTCGTCGAGCACCTCTCCCGATTCGCCGAGCCACACCAACTTGGTCAACGTGCCGCCGATGTCCACGCCGATCGCCGAGCTCTCCATGGTGCTCACTCAGTCGCCCAACGGCCAGTTCGCCAGGACGGTGAGATCGCTGCCGTCGCTGTCGCCGGCAGCCAGCCGCCGGTGCGCGCGGCCGGCGATCATCGCGGCGTTGTCTGTGGAAAGGTCAGTGCGTGACAGGTACAACGGAACGGCGCAGTCGGCGGCCAGGTCGCGCGCGCCGGTGCGCAGCTCACTGTTGGACGCCACCCCGCCGGCGACCACGAGGCCGCGTACCGTCTGATCGCCCAGCGCCCTTCGCGTCGTCGATACCAGCATGTCGACGGCGGCCCGTTGAAAGGAGGCCACCAGGTCGAGCACTCGTTGGTCCTCCGGGCGACCCGGTTCGAGCCCGGCGCTGAGGGCCTGGCGACGGACGGCCGTTTTCAAGCCGGAGAACGAGAAATCGTACGGGTTCGTCATCTTGGCGCGCGGTAGCGCCACGGCCTCGGCATCGCCCTGCGCCGCCAGGCGGTCGACCACCGGACCGCCGGGGTAGCCGAGACCGAGAAGCACCGACACCTTGTCGAACGCTTCACCTGCCGCGTCGTCGCGGGTCTGGCCGAGGCGATGGAACCGACCGTCGCCGTCGAGAAGATAGAGCACGGTGTGGCCACCCGACACGACCAACGCCAGCAGCGGATATGCGATTTCCTCGCCGCCTTCCAGGTGCGGCATCAAGGCCGCATACACGTGGGCTTCCAGATGATTGACGCCGACGTAGGGCACCCCGAGAGAGCGCGCCAGGCCGCGGCCGTAGGACCACCCGGCGAGCAAGGCGCCCACCAGTCCGGGGCCCCGGGTGACACCGATGCCCTCGATGTCCTCCCAACGAGCTTCGGCTTCGGCCAGCGCTGCCTCGACCACCCAGCTCAGAGCTTCCACGTGGCGACGCGCCGCCAGCTCCGGCACCACGCCGCCGTACAGGGCGTGATCGACCTGACTCGACACGATATTGCTGCGCACGACGACGCCGTCGGCGACGATCGCGGCGGCGGTTTCATCGCACGACGTCTCGATTCCCAGGATCAGCATCGGCGCGGGATCCGGGTCAGGTCTCGTCGGCGGCCGCCGCGCAATGGGCCGCCAGTGACTCGGTGTACGGCGGTTGGGCTACGCCGTGCTCCGTGATGATCGCCGTGACGAGACGATTCGGCGTCACGTCGAAGGCCGGGTATGCGGCCGACACCGACTCGGGCGTGATGCGCACGTCGTTGACGACGGTTACCTCGTCGCTGGTGCGTTGCTCGATCGGAATGGCGTCGCCGGTCGCGGCTTCCAGATCGACGGTCGACGTGGGCGCCGCGACGTAGAACGGAATGTCGTGCTCGCGCGCCAGCACCGCAACCGTGTACGTGCCGATCTTGTTGGCAACATCGCCGTTGGCGGCGATGCGGTCGGAGCCGACCACCACACAATCGACCTTACCCTGCTGCATCATGTACCCGGCCATGTTGTCGGTGATCAGCGTCACCGGAATGTCGTCTTTCTGCAGCTCCCATGTCGTCAGCCGGGCGCCCTGCAAGAACGGCCTCGTCTCGTCGGCCAGAACGGTGGGATTCTTACCTGCCTCCTGCGCGGCGCGAACCACGCCGAGGGCGGTGCCGTAGCCGGCCGTGGCCAGCGCGCCGGCGTTGCAATGCGTCAGGATCGAAGCATCCTGAGGCACCAGCGTGGCGCCATGGCGCCCCATCGCCCGGTTGATCTCGATATCCTGCTGATGCATCAACTTGGCCTCCTCGACAAGACGCGCCTTGGCCGCGGGGACGCCGTCGACGAGTGCCGCTGCCGCCACACGATTGGCTCGCCGCACGGCCCAACGGAGGTTGACGGCGGTCGGACGAGCGGCGTCCATTCGCGCCGACAGGTCGACGAGCCCGGCGCGGAACTCATCCGCATCATCGGCAAGCGCCTGGGCGCCCAACGCCATCCCCATGGCTGCCGCCACGCCGATCGCCGGGGCGCCGCGAATCACCAGGTCGGCGATCGCCTCGATGACCTCCTCGGGCTTCGTGAAGGTCAAATAAACCTCCTGTTGCGGCAGTTTCCGCTGATCCAGCATGACGACGCCGGCGTCGGTCCACTCGATGGTCTTGATCATTCGCTACCATTCCTCCATTCGACTCGGGTTTCCCGGCCACAGTAGCCATCCGCAACGAAGCGTGCAACGCGCTTGACTGGCCGTTGTGCGGGTCGATAGCATCCATGAATGTTCGCTTCCCGGCGGATGTCTTTTCCTCCCGGCACCTCCCCGGACCTACGCCGTCATCCACGCCGGCACACTCTTCTCTCCCGAGCGTCTTCCAAGGTGACCCCCGATGGCATGGTTCCGTAACAAAGGCGGCAGCAAGCGCCCGGTCGGCGAGCGCAAGGTCGACATGCCGGAGGGTCTGTGGACCAAGTGTAACCATTGTCAGGAGTTCATCTATCGCAAGGAAGTGGCGCGTAATTCCAACGTGTGCCCCAAGTGCAACTACCACTTTCGGATCTCGGCCCAGGAGCGGCTCGAGTTGCTGTGCGACGATGGCGTCTGGGAGGAATTCGGCGCCGGACTCCGCCCCGTCGACCCGTTGAGCTTCCATGACACGCAGGCGTACGCGGATCGCATCGCCGCCTACCAGCAACGCACCGGTCGGAGGGACGCCGTGGTCACGGTCGAAACCACGATCGGCAACACGCCGACCATCGTCGCCGTCATGGAGTACGGCTTCATGGGTGGCAGCATGGGTTCTGTGGTGGGCGAGAAGATCACGTTGGCGGTCGAGCGCGCCATGGCCACCGGAAGGCCGCTCATCGTCGTTTCGAGCTCCGGCGGCGCCCGCATGCAAG
>CBDUXW010000365.1:0-4067 GCA_965371275.1 uncultured bacterium
GGGCGGCTACGACCCGCTGCCGCTGCAATTTCCCGACGACAGCCCGGGTTTCCACGAGATTGCCGCCAGCCACGGCGCCTACGCCGTGCGCTTACAAGGCGTAGCCGAGAGCCTGACCGCAGATTTCCTGCAGGCGCTCGGTCGGGTCGGCGGCGCGGCCCACACACGGCCGGCGGCTGCGGCCGCCGCCGGCGATGCCGTTGCGTCGGTCGACATGATCGTGTTCGCCACGCTGCCGCAGGCCGAAGCGTTGCGAGCCCAGCTATTGGCCGCGAGCGCCGACCTGTCGCGCCTTGCCGAAGAGCTCATGGCGACGTTGCGCGCCTACCACCGCAATGGCTTCGAGGTGCCCTGTGGCGGCCACACGCTCGTCTGCGGCCTACAACCGCTGATCATGGGCATCGTCAACTGCACCGACGATTCGTTCTACGCCGGCAGCCGGGTCGACGGTCAAGAGGCCGTGGCCGCGGCGCAGCAAATGGTCACGGCCGGCGCCGCGATCATCGACGTCGGCGGCGAATCGACCCGGCCGGGTGGCGAGCCGGTGTCGGTGGAGGTCGAGCTGCAACGCGTGGTGCCCGTAATCGAAGGGCTGCGCGGTGCCGTCGACGTGCCGATCTCGATCGATACGTCGAAAGCGGCGGTCGCCGAGGCCGCGCTGCACGCCGGCGCCACCATGGTCAACGACATCCACGGACTGGCGGCCGACCCGGAGCTCGGCGCCGTCGTGGCCGCTGCCGGCGTGCCGATCGTGCTCATGCACATGCGGGGGTTGCCCGAAACAATGCACGAGGCGGCTCGCTATGACGATGTGATAGCGGATATCGTGAAGGAGTTGCGACAGGCGCTTGCGCGCGCCCACAGGGCCGGAATCGATCCGGACCTGACGCTGATCGATCCGGGCATCGGGTTCGCAAAGCGGCCGCAACAGAACCTGACGTTGATGCGCCACCTTGCGACGCTGCGCTCGCTCGGCCGGCCGATCGTCGTCGGGCCGTCCCGCAAGTCGTTCATCGGTGCGCTGCTCGACGCGCCGCCCGAGGACCGCCTGGAGGGAACGGCGGCGGCGGTAACGGCCGCAGTACTCGCCGGAGCGCATATCATACGGGTGCACGACGTCGAGGCGATGCGACGGGCTGCCGTGGTGGCGGCGGCGATTCGTAGTGAGGGGGTCGGATGGATGTCCTGATCGACAGACTCAGCCATTTCGGGCTGAAGGACGCCCTCGAAGTCGCGATCATCGCCTACATTTTTTACCGGCTCCTGCTGTTGATCCGTCGTACGCGGGCCATGCGCATGGCCTGGGGTCTGGTGGTGCTGGCGCTACTCGGTCTGTTCGCCAATCTGGCCGGCTTCCGCACGCTCGATTTCTTGTTGTCGAACGTGTACGCCTACATCGTTTTCGCGATCATCGTGCTGTTTCAAAACGAGATCCGCCGTTTGCTCACCAGCCTCGGCCGCACGGCCTACTTCCGCAGCATGTCGCGTGGCCCCGAGCTCGATCCGATCGACGAAATCGTTACCGCGGCGACCGAGCTGGCAACACGGCGTGAGGGGGCAATCATCGTTTTCGAGCGTGAGATGTCGTTGCGTCAGTGGGCCGAAGCCGGCGTTCGGCTCGATGCCGAGGCGACCTACGCCTTGCTCGTATCGATCTTCAATCCGGCGACGCCGTTGCACGATGGCGCCGCCATCATCCAGCAAGCGCGAATTGCGGCGGCTTCGTGCTTCCTGCCGCTGACTCTGAATCCGCGCCTGGCGCGCGACCTCGGCTCCCGGCATCGCGCCGCCATCGGCATCAGCGAGGAGACCGACGCCGTCGCCGTGGTGGTGTCTGAAGAAACCGGCAAGATCTCGATCGTCTACGACGGCAGCATCACCCGTGGCCTCGATGGTCACGAGCTGGCGGCGCGTCTGCGCGAGCTGCTGGACATCACCGCCCCACCCGCGGAAGAAGAGGAAGAAGCCGACACCACCGCGGCGATGGAGACGAGCGACTCGATGGGCGGTTCGGCCGCCACGGAGGGAGTCGGCAAATGAGCACCTGGCGCCGCGTCTTGATCGCCATCGAGCCCTACCCGGGAGAGCACTTCAAGGACAAGGCCATCGCCGTCGCCCTGGCCTTCTTGATGTGGTTGGCGATCAACGCCGAGGACGTCGAGCTCCGGTTTTTCCGCGACGTTCCGGTGAACCTGGTGAACGCGCCGCAGTTGCTGGCGATCGCCGAGGACTGGCAGGACACCATCGAGATACGTGTCAGCGGTTCGGCTCGTGACCTGAGCGATCTGACCACAGGTCGCCTCAGCCCGACTATCGACCTCGCCAACGCGACGCGTGGCGAGAACGTGTTCACGTTCATCGCTGCCGACCTCGCGGTGCCCCGCGGTGTCGAGGTCGATCGGATCACGCCGGACCAGATCACCATCGTGCTCGACGATCGCATCGAGAAGCTCGTCGAAGTGAGCTCCGTGGTGATGGGCGAGCCGGCGCCGGGCTACGAGGTTGTGGGAAAAACCACCGATCCGGAGCAGGCGTGGCTGTCGGGGCCGCGGTCGCTGCTCGATTCCCTCGAGCAAGTGAGTACCAACACGATCGATGTCGGTGGCCGCCAGGAATCGTTCACCCAAACGGTGGCGCTGATTCCCGGCAGTCGGTTCATCGACCTGTCGCGCGAAACGTCCGCCGAGTTGACCATCGAGATCGTCGAGCAGGCGATCGCCCAGCAGTTCGACGCCGTCAAGGTCGAGGTCATCAACACGCGCTACCGGGTAGACGTGAACCCGTCGGAGCTCAGCGTCGTGCTCAGCGGCCCGCCGTCGTTGCTCGCCCGGCTCAGCGCTGAAACGCTGACGATGCTGATCGACGCCACCGACCTGGAGCCGCGCGCCGAGGACTACCGGATCGAGCCACAAGTCCGCTTCGACGACCCGGAGACGTTCGGGTTGATCGAAGTGCTGGCGATCACGCCGCAGCGCGCCATCGATGTGCACGTGTACGACTCGAGCGGCAACCGACGTCCATGACCGAGGCGAGCGCCAGAGCGCGCATCTTCGGAACCGACGGGGTTCGAGGTGTCGCCAACATCGCGCCGATGGACGTGGAAACCTGTGTCCGCCTCGGCCGCTCCGCGGCGCACGTATTCAAGGACGGCACGCACCGGCATCGCATCCTCATCGGCAAGGACACACGGCTTTCCGGCTACGTGCTGGAGAGCGCCTTGACCGCCGGTATCTGCTCGATGGGGGTCGACGTTCTGCTGGTCGGGCCGCTGCCGACGCCGGGCATCGCGCACGTCACCCAAAGCCTGCGTGCCGACGCCGGCATCGTGATCTCCGCATCGCACAATCCGTACCAGGACAACGGCATCAAGTTCTTCTCGCGCGACGGTTTCAAGCTCAGCGACGACACGGAGCACGCCATCGAGGAGCTGACGTTCTCGGGCAAGATCGACGACATCCGACCGACCGCCGACGAGGTAGGGAAGGCCTTTCGCATCGCCGACGCCGACGGTCGCTACGTGGAGCACGTCAAGGGTTCTTTCCCGATCGATCTGACGCTCGAAGGGCTCAAGGTGGTCATCGATTGCGCCCACGGCGCCGCCTACAGGGTAGGCCCCTGGGTGCTCGAGGAGCTCGGTGCGACGACGATCATGTTGGGCACCGAGCCCGACGGCACCAACATCAACGACGGCTTCGGTTCGTTGCATCCGGAGGTTGCCGGCCGCGCCGTGGTCGAACACGGCGCCGACGTCGGCCTCTGCCTCGACGGCGACGGCGATCGGTGCCTGTTCCTCGACGAGCGCGGCGAGTTGGTCGACGGCGACCAGGTGCTGGCGATGTGCGCCCGCGCCTGGAAAGAGCGCGGCCGGCTCGCCACCGACACGGTGATCGCGACGGTGATGAGCAACTTCGGCCTCGAGCGCTCGCTGGCGGAGGTCGGACTCGAGCTGCAGCGCACCGACGTCGGCGACCGCTACGTCGTCGAAGCGATGCGCGAGGGCGATCACAATATCGGCGGCGAACAATCGGGGCACACAGTGTTTCTCGACTACACGACCACCGGCGATG
>CBDUXW010000366.1:0-4052 GCA_965371275.1 uncultured bacterium
GGGAACCCTCACGTCGTCGGGTTCGATTTTCCCGGCGTCGAAATGGCTCTCGACGTGAAGATCGAACGCGAGCGGCGCACCGGCTACAACGTTGCCGGCTATTTGCCCTCTGCCGATGCGGCGGCCGACAGCGTCGTGATTCTGGGCGCGCACTACGACCATCTCGGCCGTGGCCGCGGCGGCAGCTCGCTGGCGCGTGACGGAGAAGCGGGCCAGATTCACAACGGCGCCGACGACAATGCGTCGGGCGTGGCCGCGGTGCTGGAAGCGGGCGCCCAGATTGCCGAGATGAGTCACCGCCGCGGCATCGTGCTGGCTTTCTGGTCGGGCGAAGAATTCGGCTTGCTGGGCGCCAACGCGTTTGTGGGGGCTCCCGTGATTCCGGCCGACCACATCGCCGCCTACGTCAACTTCGACATGGTGGGGAGGGCGCGCGACAACATACTGAATCTGCAGGCCGTCGGCAGTAGCGCCGCATGGCCGGCGTTGATCGAGCGCACCAACGTGCCGGTGGGTTTCGACCTGCGGTTGCAGGACGATCCGTACCTGCCGACCGACAGCTTGGCTTTCAACAACGTCGGCGTGCCGACGCTGAGCTTTTTCACGGGAAGTCACGAGGACTATCACCGGCCCAGCGATGATGCGGACCTGATCAACTACGAGGACCTCGAGCGCGTCGCTCGTTTCGGCGCCTTGCTGGCGCGCCGCGTTGCCAACCTCGATGAGGAGCCGGAGTTCGTGGCAGTCGCCCAGACCGCCGAGCAGATGGGCTCGCGCGACACGGTGCGCGTGTTCACCGGAACGATTCCCGACTACGCGTCCGACGTCGAGGGCCTGCTCCTCGGTGGCGTGATCGCGGACGGGCCTGCTGAAAAGGCGGGACTGCGGGGCGGCGACGTGATCGTCGAGTTTGCGGGCCAGAAGATCACCAATATTTACGACTACACCTTCGCGCTCGACGCGGTGAAGGTGGATGTGACGATCGCCGTGGTCTACCTGCGCGACGGCGAGCGACACGAGACGGAGATGACACCCACCGCGCGTCGCTAGGCGAAGAAAGCCTCTCGACACTACGGCCGCCATGCGCAGGACCCCGCCACGGCTCGCCGGTGTGGCGCCGCTGTCTTGACCCGCGACCAAGCACGTCCCAAGCTTGCGCCATGTCCGACATCGGTAGGCGATCTTTCTTGAGGCTCGGTGCGGCCGCCGTGGCGGCCAGCTTCGCGGAGACCGAGCAGGCCTTCGGGCGCAGCCTCGGGGAGCTCTTGGGCTCGGAGACGGCTGCGTCGCCGGCAGGTGGGGCGGGCGCGATCACCCAACAGTTCTCGCGGCTGCGCAGCGCCTACGGTCTCGCCGACGACATCACCTATTTCAACCACGCGTCGATCGGCACGATTCCCTTGATTGTCCAGAAAGCGCGCGAGGGCTATCAGCGTGCCTGCGAGACCAACCCGTGGCTGTACGTGTGGAGCGACGGCTTCGGCGACGCGCGTGAGAGTGTGCGCGGCAAGGCCGCCGGCTATCTGGGTTGCTCGCCCGATGAAGTGGCGCTGACTCATAACACCACCGAGGGCTTCAACATCATCTCGCAGGGCCTGCCGCTGGGGCCCGGCGACGAAGTCGTGTTCAGCTCGATGAACCATCCGGGGGCGAGTGTGTGCTGGCAGCACCAGGCGCGACTGCGTGGTTTTTCCGTCAAGCAATTCGACCTGCCGGTGACCGGCGCCCAGGACATGAGCCCCGACGACCTGGTGGGTGCCTACGAGGAGCAGATCTCGCCGGCTACCCGTGTCCTCGTGTTCCCGCACGTCGACAACATCGTCGGCTTTCGCCATCCGGTGCGTCGGATGGCGGACATGGCACGACAAAAGGGGGTCGAATTCATCGCCATCGACGGTGCCCAGGCGCTCGGCATGATCGATTTCCGCGTCGAGGATCTGGGCGTGGACTTCTACTCGGCGAGCCCCCACAAGTGGATCCAATCGCCCAAGGAAACGGGCTTGTTCTACATCCGCCGCGATCGGCAAGAGATCGTCGAGTCGATGTGGGTGCGAACCTCCGGGAGCCGGTGGCGCGAGACGATCCGCAAGTACGAGGACTACGGGACGCGCAGCTTGTCGTCGGTCATGGCGCTGGGTAGCGCCATCGACTTTCAGGCGCGCCTCACGCCCGCCGCCAAGGAAGCGCGCTGTCGCGAGCTCTGGGAGTATTTCCGCCGCCGCGTCGCCGACTCATCACGCCTGCGTTGGCGATCGCCGACGACCTGGGACTTCGCCTCGGCGTTGTTCGCTATCGAGTTCGACGGTATCTCGAGCGCCGATGCCTTTCGCCGCCTCTTCGAGGAGCACGGCTTCGTTTTCCGCGCCTTCGGCGGCGACCTCAATACCGCCCGTATCTCGCCCAACGTCATGAACACGGAAGACGAGATCGACCGCTTTGTCGCAGCGGCGGACGCCCTGTAACGGCCAGGCCCTAGATAGCTTCCAGGCCGTTGCCGTTGGGTGCGTGGCGGCGCCGCATCGCCGATGCCAACCACACCGCCACGAAGGCGAGCATGACAACGCGCAGCGGCGTGGTGGCGCCGCCGGATGTGCCCAGCGCCTCGAGAATCAGCGGCGAGGCGTACCAGTAGTACAAACCGACGGCTGCGGCTGCCAGCAGAGGCAAGGCAACCTTCGATTGCAGCGACGCGCCCACGACGATAACCGCCACCAGCGCGTAGCACGCTGCCGTCCAGAGGGCGATGTGCATGTAAACCGAGCCGGCCTGGGTGAAGGGTACGTCGGTCGCCGTGTAGTAGCCGACGACGAAGCCCGGGAACGCCGCGGCGAAGACGCCGAGGGGACGCCGGACCCAGCTTCTTCCCTCTGCAGCCGGGCCGATCGAGTGGGTCAACGAGCGGGCTGGGGCGAGGTCGTGACACGTCAACGGCGTGCATCCGGTGCACGACGGGCAGCGCGGGTTGCGCACGGTGATCAGAGGATATTGCCCATACATGCGCTCGACCGGCAGCACCGGGCAGATCGCGTTGCAGAAGCCGGCTTTGGCGTCGTACAGGAATCCGAGGGCGAGAGCCAGCACGGCGACGGCGGCAACGGTGACGGCCAACGCCGGGCCATTCTCATTGAACAGAAAGCGGCGCGCCGGCACCAGAACCAGCAACAGCACGATTCCCACAATGCCGGCGGCGCGTGCCCCTTCCGGCGATACCTGGCGGCGGCCGGCCCAGCGGTCCGGAAGCATGTTGAGTGTGGCCAGTGGGCACACGCTGCGCCACAAGGCGGCGGTGAGTAGAAAACTCGCGGGCAGTGTCGGGATCAATACGCCCCACAGGACGTTGAGGCTCGCCTCCGGTGCCAGCGCGAAGCCGCCGATCAACCCCACGGTTGCCAGCAGACCGATGGCTTGGGCCAGGGCCCAGAGCTTGTCTGTAGTGCCGCCGGTCGTTGTGTCAGCGCGTAACGTCAGTATTTCGGACATGACAGTCTTGATTGTACTCATGGCGTCACTTTTGTCCAGTACCTCGCTGTCGGAGTGGTTACCGGCAGCGTGCTTCAGCACCTTGCGGGAGAAACGGGATCGAGCTCGCTCGTTCCAAATACCGACTAACGGCTCATGAGAGCCGTCTAATAGAATGAAACAACGATCGCGAGGTTCCCACCATCGTCACGAGGTCTGCGATGCAGCAGCGCGCCGCCATTTTCGCCGTAATCGGATTGGTCCTGCTGGGTGTGGCGGGCTACTTCGTGTATGCACGCATTAGCGAGCTCGAAACCCAGGTCGCCAACCTCGATCGCCAGGTCACCCAGACCGAGCGCGAGCTCGAGCAGGCCGAAGCAAGCGCCGATGCCGCGGCGCGGGCCGCCGTTGCTGCGCAGGGGCGTGCCGAGGCCGCCGAAGACGAGGCGGTAGCCGCCACCGTTCGCGCCGACGATGCCCTGGGTCGCGCCGACGAAGCCGACCGGCAAGCGCGTGTCGCCACTGCCAATCGGGCTGCCGCGCTCGCGGACCGCGACGCGGCCCAAAGAGAAGCTGACGAAGCCGTAGCCGAT
>CBDUXW010000367.1:0-4049 GCA_965371275.1 uncultured bacterium
CCCGCTTTCTTGTGGGCCGGCAGGGCGCTCGTAACGGCGCCCCCGGGAGTTTTTCAGCGCCTGCTAAACTCGGCCGATGCTGGATCGACATGGCCGAGATGATCTGCACGTCGTGCTCGTGCATCCGGAGATCCACGGCAACACGGGGAGCTCCGGGCGCACCTGTCTGGCCGCAGGTGCGCAGCTCCATCTGGTGGAGCCGCTCGGTTTTTCGCTCGACGACGCGCGGGTGCGGCGCGCCGGGCTCGACTACTGGCAGCGCGTGCGGCCGCGTGTGTGGCCGGCCTGGAACGATCTCGACGCGGCGCTGCCGAGCCTCGGCGAGCCCTATTTTTTCTCGTCGGACGGCGAGCGTGACTACTGGGGTGTGGAGTTTCCCAAGCCGACGGTCCTGGTGTTCGGTTGCGAGAGCGTCGGTTTGCCCCCGGACGTTCGCGAAAAGCACCGGAGCCGTCTGCTCAAGCTGCCGATGGCCGACCCCGAGCTACGCTCCATGAACTTGGCCAACACCGTCTCGGTTGTGCTCTATGAGGTACTGCGGCAGTGGTACGACGGCGGCGGCTAGAAGCGCGAAGATCGCCCCGTAGCAGGCGCCCTCGAATCAGCGGCAAAGCTGCGGAAGCGAGTACAAACCTAATCATCGCTGCCGGCATCCAAGTTCATAGAACGACGAGGAAACGCCGGGAAACGTCCCGGCGGCACGAAAACCAGCCGGCGGCGATGCCCCTGAGGGGCGGGTGGGCGCCGGCGTCCTGGAGAAAACCCGAAATGAGACGAATTCTGGCAACCCTGGTAGTGGCCATCGCAATCATCGCCGTCGGCGGACCGCAGCTCGCCATCGCGGCGCCGGCACAGCAACAGCGCGAGGTGAACCGCAGCTTCCCGGCGAGCGCCGGCATGAGGATCGAGCTGGAGAACCTGGCCGGCACGATCACGCTGGAGGGAGCGAGCGGCGGTCAGATCGAAGTCGCCGCCACGATACACGCTGATGACGGCGGCGGCGCCGACGCGCAGACGCTGTTGGGCCTTATCGAGATCGAATTCGAAAGCAGCAACGATGAGCTCGACATCATGGTCAGCTACCCGGTCGATCGTTACGAACGTTTCCACTATCCGGCCCCCGGGCGCGGCAGGACACGGACGACCGCCGAGTATCAAGACGAGCGCATCGTCGTGACCTCCGACGACGACGACGCGGTCAAAGTGTGGGTCGACTTCGTTATCCGCGTGCCGCAGGGTGTGTCGGCGGACATCGAGAATATTGCCGGCAGCGTCTCGGCGACCGATCTGGGCGGCGACCTGACGGCGGATACGCATTTCGGTGACGTTACGGTGAGCGGCGGCGCCGGCGACGTCGAGGCCGACACCGGCAGCGGCGACGTGCGGGTCAGCGACCGCGATGGTGACGTCAGCGCCGACACAGGTTCCGGCGATGTGGACATCACCGACATCGACGGCGACGTGAGCGCCGACACAGGGTCGGGCGACGTCACCGTGATCGGTGTCGAAGGCCGCCGCGTCGAGGTGGACACGGGTTCCGGGGATGTGCGCCTGGAGCGCGTCAGCGGTTCGTTGACTGCCGACACGGGCTCGGGCGACATCGAAGCTGAGGACCTCCGCGCCGGCGCCGTGCTGTCGGCCGACACGGGTTCCGGCGATGTGGTTCTGTCCGGCGACATGTCGCAAGTCGAAGATATCCAGATCGACACCGGCTCCGGCGACGTGGAGCTGAACATGTCGGCTGCCCCCGGCATGCGCCTGACCATCGATACCGGCAACGGCAGTATCAACGTCGACCTGCCGGACCTGCGCACACAGACCAGCCGCCGCAACTTCTTCCGCGGCGAGGTGGGAGACGGCTCGGCGGAGGTCAACATTTCCACGGGCAACGGCAACGTGCGGATCCGGATGCGCTGAGCCGGCTCGTAGCACCTTTCCGACCCCCGGGCGGCCTCGCTGTCCCGGGGGTCTTTGTGTTGCGGCCTGAGAAACAGCGGCGCGCCGGCGCCGTCATCGTCGACGAGGCGCATCGACGACCCTGCTACACTGCGCCGCGTTCGCTGCATCCCCGCATACCGAATCATGCCGGCACAAAGTCATCCGGCGGCGGCCCCGCGCCGCCGCCGCTCCGAAGTAATCGCGCCGCACGGACTGGTGGCGGCCAGCCAGCCGCTCGCTGCGCAGGTCGGCCTCGATATTCTCGAGGCCGGCGGCAACGCTGTGGATGCCGCCGTCGCCGTCAACGCGATGCTGGGGCTCGTCGAGCCGCACATGAACGGCGTGGGCGGCGACATGTTTGCCCTGGTCTGGCATGCCGACAGCGAGCAGCTCTACGCGCTGAACGCGACCGGGCGCTCCGGATACGCCTTCAACCGCGCGGTCATCGAAGGTGGTGGTCTGGCCGCCGTTCCCGGCTCCGGGCCGCTGTCGTGGACGGTGCCCGGCGCCGTCGATGGTTGGGCGGAACTGCTCGAACGCTTCGGCACGATGGGCTTCGCGGAGGTTCTGGCGCCGGCAATCGCCCACGCCGGCGCCGGGTTTGCGGTGACCGAGGTGATCGCGCGCAACTGGCGGGGCACGGAGGCGGCTTTGCGTCGCTGGCCCGACTCGGCGGCCACTTATCTGCCGGATGGCCGGGCGCCGCGCCGGGGCGAGGTGTTTCGCAATCCGCGCCTGGCGCGCACCTACGAGTTGCTCGCCCGCCACGGTCGCGATGGGTTCTACAAGGGCGAGATCGCCGAACAGATCGTCGCCTGGGGCGGCAGCAATGGCGCCGTGCTGACGATGCAGGATTTCGTCGAGCACACTTCCACCTGGGTCGAGCCTGTTTCCACGAGCTACCGCGGCTACGACGTTTGGCAGTTACCGCCCAATAGCCACGGGATCACCGCGCTGCAGATGCTCAACATCATGGAGAACTTCGACATCGCCGCGATGGGGCAGAACTCCGCCGCGGCGCTGCACGTGATGGTGGAGGCCAAGAAGCTCGCTTTTGCCGATCGCGGTGAGTACATCGCCGATCCCGAGCTCGCCGACATTCCGGTCGACAACCTGATCTCGAAGAGATACGGAGAGATTCGCGCCGGTCTCGTCGACAGCGAGCGCGCCGCCGGCGAGGTCGTGGCCGGGCGGGGAACGATCGACGAGGATCTCCTCGAGCACGGCGATACCGTGTACTTCACCGTCGTCGACAAGCACCGTAACGCCGTTTCGATGATCGAGAGCATCTTCTCGTCGTTCGGCTCGAAGGTGGTGCCGGGCGACGTCGGGTTCGCGATGCAGAATCGCGCCAGCGGTTTTTCGATGCAGCCCGGCCACCGCAACGAGATCGGCCCGCGGCGGCGCTCGCTGCACACCAATATGCCCGGCCTGGTGACCCAGGGCGGCAAGCCCTGGCTCGCCTACGGCGTGATGGGCGGCAACATGCAGCCGCAGGGCCACGTCCAGGTGCTGTCGAACATCATCGATTTCGGCATGGACGTGCAGGCGGCCGGCGACGCGGCGCGCTTTCGCCATCAGCCCGACACGAGCGCCGCCGTGGCGCGCACGGCAGGCGGCACGGTGCTGCTGGAGCCGGGTGTGACCGACGAGGTCGTCGCCGAGCTCGGGCGCCGCGGCCACCAGGTTCGTTGGGCCGGCGGCGGCTCGATGGGTGGGTATCAGGCGATCCTGATGAACCCGGACACGGGGATGCTCCACGGTGGCTCGGATCGACGCAAGGACGGCGCGGCGGTAGGCCACTGAAACCCTGCCCATCCGCCTTCTCACGCGGCCGTCCGAATGGGTTGATGCTCGGAATCCGTGGCGACGACGAGTAGGATGCCGGTCTCCGGACACGACGGCAAGCGAGGTGGCATGCTGTGTTGTGGCCGCCCGCGGGTGGTAGCTACACTGGGATGGGTGAATGGGGTTGCTCGGGGGAGAGATCGCACCATGAGACACGTCGTTGGATGGGCTCGGCCCGCGGTGTCGGCAAAACTCGCCCTCCTGTGTGTACTTTTCCTCCTTCCGAGTTGCGGCGGTAGCTCGCCGACCACGCCGAGCACGCC
>CBDUXW010000368.1:0-4043 GCA_965371275.1 uncultured bacterium
TACCTGTTTGCCGGCTTCGCCGTGGCCTGGGCGGCCACCTTCATCTACCTGGTGCTGCTATCGCGCCGCTCGGCAGCGGTGCAACGCCAGCTCGACGCCCTGGAGCGCCGCGTTCAACAATCCGCGACCGAAGAGTAGGCTCCGCAGGGCCTGCTAGGACACCCGCGACAGAAACGATCGCCCTCCCGTTTCCGCCTCGATACCGAAGTTGTCGAGAATGGTTTGCCCCAGGTCCGTGAAGCTCTCCCGGGTGCCGAGGTCGCACGGCGTCGTCTGACTCGACGAAACGAGCAGCGGTACGCATTCGCGCGTGTGGTCCGTGCCGCGAAAGCTGGGATCGTTGCCGTGATCGGCCGTCAAGACGAGACAATCGCGCGGCCCCAGCGCTGCCCGCAGCTCGGGCACCGCCGCATCGAACTCCTCCAGGCAACGTGCGTACCCGAGCCGGTCGCGACGATGTCCGTACTGCGAGTCGAAGTCGACCAGGTTGGTGAACACCAGCTCCGCGAGGTCTTCGCGCAGCGCCGCGCAGGTCTTGGCGACACCGTCGAGGTTGCCCTCGGTCTTGGCGTACGATGTCAGCCCGCGACCGGCGAAGATGTCGTGGATCTTGCCGACACCATGGGTTCGGAAGCCCGCTTCCTGGAGCTGATCGAGGACGGTCAGGCCGGGCGGCGGCAGAGCGAAATCACGACGGCGGGCCGTACGCCGAAAATTTTCCGGTCCGCTGCCGACGAACGGACGGGCAATCACGCGGGCAACACCATGCTCTCCCTGCAGCTGCCGGCGAGCCGCCAGACACATGTCATACAGCGCTTCGACGCCGATCACGTCCTCATGGGCGGCGATCTGGAAAACGCTATCGCCTGAGGTGTATACGATCGGCGCCCCGGTCTCCATATGCTCGGCGCCGAGCTCGCGGATAATCTCGGTCCCCGACGCCGGATAGTTGCCCAACACGGGGCGCCCGATCCGCGACTCGAAGGCCCCGATCAGCGCCGACGGGAAGCCATCCGGGTACACGGGAAACGCCGCCGACGACACGATCCCCATGAGCTCCCAGTGGCCCACTGTGGTGGCCTTGCCGGCGGATCGCTCGACCAGGCGCCCCCAGGCGCCGGTAACGACATCGCCGTCGCCGCCGGGCACGCCAGGCACCCGGAAGAGCCCCAGGCTTCTCAGATTCTCGAGCCGCGGCTGCTCCGCCTCGATCACGGCAGCCAGGGTGTTGGCGCCCTCGTCGTCGAAATCAGCGGCGTCGGGAGCCTCTCCGCAGCCGACGCTGTCGCACACTACGACAACCATGCGGTCGAATGACCGCGGTCCCGGAATAGCGGGCATCAAAGCCCTTCGACGTTGGGATCCAGTCCGAGCTGCGCCGTGAGCTCGTCGACGTGGGTACGCGCGTCGACCGCCGAGTACGAGTTGCTGAACTCGTCCAAGACTTTCTGATACGTCGCCAACGCGGCCCGCAAGTCACCCGCTACCTGTTGCGCGCGCGCCTTGGACATCAACGCCTCATCGCGTGGAAACATCCCTCCACCGCGGGCCAAAAGCTCATCGAAGTAGGTGACCGCCGCGTCGGCGTTACCGCGCTCGAGCTCGAGCTGGCCCAAGCGATTCAACGCCATCGAAGCGATCACGGGCTCGGCGGCAGCGGCGGCCTGTCCGAGGGCCACAGCGGCGGCGTCGTTCTCACCCAGTTCGGCCTCGCAGATGCCCAGGTAAAAGGCCGCGAGGCGACCCGACGGACGTCGCGCGTAACGTTCGACGATCGGTGTGAAACGCTCGCGGGCCGCCGTGTACTTGGCGACCTCCGAGTCGAACTGCAGCACCCCGGCGGGTGGAGGCGGAGCGGCGGGGGTCGCGGCAACGGCGGCAGGAAGATCGGCAGAGTCTTCGCCGGCGCCTTCTGTGGCGCTCTCCGTAGCTTCCACACCGTTACCTTCCGAAGTCGGATCGGCAACCGCAGCGGGATCTTCCAGACTCACCGGGGTCGCCGGTAGCGGCGGTACGACGGGAGCTCGATACACGTCCATCGCGGCGGCCAGCAACACCGCGGCGCGCTGTTCTTCGCGCTCCTGGTAGAAGCGGAGACTGAGCACCACCGAAAACACCGCGGCGACGGCCAACAGGCCCCAGCCGATGCGACGGCGACGTTGCATCAACCAACGGCCGACGCGGCCGGCGAAGGTGATGAACTCGTCGTGCTTCAGATCTTTGCGACGGAAAGGCTTCGAACTCATGGGTTGAATTCTACCACTAGCGGGCTGTTGGAGAACTCCCGGGAGGTATGCCGCAACCTGCTACGACGACCCCGGCGGGTCCCGTTCGACACCCGCCGCGTCGTCCGCCGCCGCCGGCGGGGCGCCGTCGACTGCGGCGGCCGCAGGGCCCTCGACCCAAAACGAGCCGTCCGGACCGAATTCTTTCTTCCAAATCGGCGCGCAGTCCTTCAGGCGGTCGATGGCGAAGCGGCAAGCCTCGAATGCAGCCCCCCGATGCGGCGCAGCCACCGCGATGGCGACCGAGACCTCCCCGATCTCCAAACGCCCGACCCGATGATGGATCGCGATACCCGACAGGTTCCAACGCTCGGCAGCCGCGCGGCCGATATCTTCGAACACCTTTTCGGCCATCTCGGTGTAGGCCTCGTATTCCAAGTGGGTGGTCGGCGTGTCGCCCGTGTGGTCCCGCACAGTGCCCTCGAACGTGCACAGTCCGCCGCTGCCGGCGGTCGCCACGACGGTGCTCAGGTGGGCTGCGGAAATCGGTGTTTCGAGCACGGCGAATCGCTGGTCGGTCACCGCCTCACCCTCCGCTGACGGGCGGGATGAAGGCCACCCGGTCGCCTTCGTGCAGCGCCGCGTCCCAGGCCGCATATTCCTCGTTGACCGCCACCACCAGGCCGGTCCTCTGGTCGCGCGCCGCACCGTGTGTTGCACAGATCTCCGCGAAACAGGCGGCGGCGTCGGCGCCCTCCGGAAGGCGAACCTCGATTTCGGAGCGGTCGTCGCAGAGCTCGCGCAGGCGCGCGAACAACTGCACCTTTACGCTGATCACCACGGCCTCCTAGTGCTCCCGTTCATGACAATGCTGACGATTACAGCGAACGCTAGCTGACCCCCCGCCGCAACGTCAGCCCGCCGTCGACCACCACCGTCTGGCCCGTCACGTAGTTGTCGGGCGCCATCAAGAACGCCACGCAACGCGCCACGTCCTCCGGCCGGCCGAATCGCGGAATCACACCATCGTCGATGTAGGGATCGTACTTACCGGCCGCAATCGATCCCAGCGCCATGCCCGACTCCGTGACGCCGGGCGCCACAACGTTGACCCGGATGTTCGTCTTGCCGCCGTACTCTTGCGCCAGAATCTTGGCGGCGTGCACGAGCGCCGACTTGGGGCCGGAGTAAGCCAAGCTGCCCGGAAATGCGGCCACGCCCTGCATCGAGGACAGCAGCACGACGGCGCCGGGGGTCGAACGGCGAGCCAAGATTTCGGCACACGCCCGTCCCATCAGAATCGGTCCGGTGTAGTTGCGCCGTAGCGCTCGCTCCAGCGCCGCATTCGCCATCTCGTCGGGGGCCACGCGCGACGGATCGCCGACACAGACGACGGCACCGTAAAACCCCTCTATGTCGAGATATTCGACCGCCGCTCGGCGCCCCTCATCGCCGCAGATGTCCGCTTTCATCAGGTTCACAGCACCTTCGTAGCGGTCCTCGAGGGTTGCCTTGACGGCCGCCGCCGCGTCGTCGTCGGAGCGGTAGCCCAGGACGACGTCGGCGCCGTCGCGCAGCAAGCGAGCGCACACTGCGGCGCCCAGTCCACCGCTGCCCCCCGCGACGAAGACCGTCCGTCCGGCGAGCCCGTCGTCGAACTCGTATTCCTGCCGCTGCAGTCGAGATTGTCGATCTTCGTCCAGGAATTTGCTCGTCATTTAGCAGTCCGTGGTGAAAGTGTGATGAGTCTGGCGCGTGGGTATTGTAGCCGAGGGCAAGGAGCGCCGACGTAGGCGATGCCGGAACCATCGTCGAGGC
>CBDUXW010000369.1:0-4040 GCA_965371275.1 uncultured bacterium
CGTACTGGCGCTGCCAATACCCGTAATCGAGCACCATGACCGGGGCCCCGCCCTGCACGCGGCCTTCCTCGTCGTTGAACGTGCGACCGTGGACGGCGCTCACGCCGAGCATGTCGAAATAGTTGCCGCTCACGATTTCAACCCAGGTCCGTTCCGCAGGTCCTTCGTCGCGCAGGCTCACCGGCTGCGGCGCGTACACGATCATGTCCTGGAGTACGTCGTGGCGCTCGCGGTAGTCCAGATAGTTGGGGTACGAGATGCCTATCGGAAACTCGACGAGGTCGGTTTGCGCGGCCACCACCACGAGCTGCTCCGGCTGCTCCACCGGCAGCGGACGGAACAGCAGCGCGTTGACCACCGTAAAGATGGCCGTATTGACGCCGATGCCGAGGCCCAACGTCAGAACGGCGACCGCGGTGAACCCCTTCGAGCTCCAAAGCCCGCGGATTGCGTAACGAAAATCCTGCAGCCAGATATCCATGAGTTGCTCCACTGTCGGTTTCGGTTGTCGGGTGCGCAGCGCGCGGGCGTCACGCCAGAGGTCGGCGACCGTCGAGATCGGTAAGCGCAGGAGAAAGAGGAACGCTTGCTTCCAAGCCCACAGCGCGACGCCTTGATCGCTCTCGACCCGGGCGTGCAGCCCCTCTTCCAGGTCGCCGCGCATCTCGTCGCGCCGTGACCGCGGCAGGCAGCGAACGGCCAGCCACATGGCTATGCGGGCCAGGCGCGGCATGGGGCGCTCGGCGCCGATCCGGCGGCCGGAGGGTGAGCGATCGGCGGACCTCACTGGGGGGCCTCGACGCCCTCCCACATGCTCAACAGCGCGTCCCGCGAGGCCCGCAGCTCTTCGATCGCATGTGGAAATACTTCGTAGTGGCGCTTCGAACGTCCGCCCCGCTCGGGGCTCGGGTCGCCGATATGGGAGCTGACGTAGCCCTTCTTCTCGAGTCGCTTGAGAGCTACGTAGATCGCCGCGTGCGAGGCGCTGCGGCCGGTGCGCCCCTCGATTTCCCGGATGATCGGCACCGAGTATGCATCGGGACCCAGCCGTACGCAGGCCAGGAGTACGAGCTGTTCGAACTCACCGAGTGACTTTCGCGGCATTGTGGATCGTGTCCTCTACGGGTCGATGTATGCCCTGCGGGCACGCGAGCGGCGGCGGCACATCGCGGTCAGCGCTGCGTCTCCGCCCCTCAGGCTATGTAATTTCTAGCATTGCTAGACATATAGTGAAACTACGGCGCCCGTGACTGGAAAGTTTCACTCCTGAGCGGTCAGTTAGCGCCGCTCAACGGCGCCGCGCCCTGATCGGATACGGCGGCTTCACCGGGGCTTGCGGCGGGTTGGCCTCGAGCTCGGCCATGATCACTTCGATGGCCTTCTCGAGCTGCGGGTCGCGGCCGGCGATCACGTCGGCCGGCATTTGCTCGACCTCGATATCAGGCGGCACGCCGACGTTTTCCACCACGAAGCCGTCTTCCGTCCAGATGGCCAGGTTGGGCGCGGTGATGCCGCCGCCGTCCATGAGGATGGGGAATCCCAACGTACCCACCAGACCGCCCCAGGTCGCCTTGCCGACCAGCGGCCCGACCTGCAGCTTGCGGAACATCCAGGGCAACAGGTCACCGCCGGAGCCGGCGGTCTCGTCGATGATCATGACCTTCGGCCCCTGGATGGAGTGGAACGGCGTCTTGAAGTCGTCGCCGTAGCGCGTCGCCCAGTGACTGATGTACGGACGGCGCAGCAGGTCGATGTAGTAGTCGGCCACCTGGCCGCCGCCGTTGTAGCGCTCGTCGATGATGATCGCGTCGCGGTCGGCCTGCGGAAAGAAGTAGCGCTTGAAGTAGACGTGTCCAAGCCCCGCGGTGTTGGGCACATAGACGTACGCCACGCGGCCGCCCGTCGCCTCGGTAACCTTCGCCAGGTTGCCTTCCACCCAGTCGCGGTTGCGCAGCGCCGATTCGTTGGCCGCCGGCACCACCTCGACAGTGCGCGAGTCGGTACCGTCGGCATACGGGCCGACGGTGATCTCGACGAGCTTGCCGGAGCTGTTCTCGAAACGGCTGTAGAGATTTTCGGGGGCGTAGAGCTGCTCGCCGCGCACCGCCAGCAGGTATTCACCGGCCACGACATCGACGCCGGGCTCGGTGAGCGGCGAACGCAGTGTCGGGTTCCAGTTGAGCCCTCCGTAGACTTTCGCGAAGCGGTAACGGTTCGAGTCGACGCTGTAGTCGGCGCCCAGGAGGCCGCCGGGCACGCGGTCGGCCTGGATCAACGTGTCGCCGCCGCCATTGCGATGATGGCCCACCGACAGCTCCGACGACATCCACTTCAAGAGGCGGTTGAGGTCGCCGCGTGTCGTCAGGTCGTCGAGGAATTCCGAGTATTTTTCGCCCATCTCCTCCCAGTCGGCGCCGTGCATGTTGGGGTCGTAGAAGAAGTCGCGGTTGATGCGCCAGGCTTCCTGGAAGATCTGTCGCCACTCGACCACGGGGTCGATCTTGACGGTCAGGTCGCCGACCGCCAGGCGGCCGTTGCCGGGATCGATCTTGCCGGCGTCGGCGATGACCCAGTCGTCGCCCAGCGCGGCGAGAACCTTTTTGTTGTCGGCGGACACGCCGTAGCCGCGCACGCCGGAGGCGAGGGTTTCTTCTTCACGCTCGCCGAGGTCGAAGCGCTTCAATGAGGCGCCTGCGAAGCCGCCGAACGGCCCCGCCGCGCCACCGTCGGCCTCCAGGTAATAGATGTGCCCCGCAGCGCCGGCCGCCAGCGCACGGTGGTCAGCCACCGGAATCGGCAGCGCGATGATCCGTTGGTCGAGATTGTCGAAGTCGATGTGCACGGCGATGTCGTCGGCTTCATCGCCGGCGCCTTCCGTTGCGCCGCCGCCTTGCCCTGCTTCTGCTCCGACGTCGCGCACTTCTTCCTCGTCGCTTTCCTTCTTGAGCGGCGACTCGACACCCTTGGCCAGCACCACCAGATACACGCTGTTGCCGTTCTCCATGTCGGCGTTCGACATGGCGAACCACTGGCGTACCGGACCGGCGTCGGTGGAACTAAAGAAATACAGGTAGTCGCCGGAGGCGTCGAACACCGGCTCGCTGGCGTCGCTGAGGCCGTCGGTTACCGGGTGCGAGGTGTTGTCCTGAGCCGAGTAGAGCCAGACGCGACGGAAGTCTGCTGTGGTTGCCTGCGTGTAGGCGAGCCATTCAGAGTCGGGCGACCAGGACTGGGCGATGGTCTTCTGCGGGCCGTAAACCGGCTCGGACATGACTCTTTCAGTGGCGCCGGACGCGACGTCGAGCACATACAGGCTCCAAGAGTTGTCGGTGTAGCTGATCTTGCTGCCGTCCGGCGACCACGTCGGGTCCTCGTAGAATCCGTTGCCCTCGATGTTGAACTTGCGCACCTCGCCTTTGCCGTCCTGGGCAGCGATGTGCAGGCGGTACTCGCCGCCTTCATCGGAAAAGTAGGCGATCGAGCCGCCGTCCGGCGACCACGCCGGCGAGCGCTCGTGAACGCCCGGCGAGTTTGTGAGGTTGCGCGGGTCACCCTTGTCTGCCGGCAACGTGATGATCTCGCCGCGATATTCGAAGACGGCGCGCTTACCGGTGGGTGAGATCGACGCATCGCGGATATAGCGGCCGCCGCTCACCCAGCGGGGTCGGACCTCGAGAAGATCGGCAGGCACGCCGACGGTGAGCTTGTTGCCGTTGGCGGCGCCGGCGGCCGGATCGTAGACATGCAAGTAGCCGGCTTGCTCGTAGATGATGCGGCCGGCGCCGTGCGAGGCAGCCAGAATCGGGAAGTCATCGAAGGAAGTCAGCTGCTCCACGCGGCCCGACCCGACGTCGTACGCGAACAAGTTGAACTCGCCGGCGCGATCGGACAGGAAGTACACCTTGCCGCCGAACCACATGGGATCGGTGTCGTTGGAGCGGCCCTCGGGCTGCGGAATTTCGACCACGGAATGATCGCTGCGGTCATAGAGCCACAGTCGCGAATGGGTGCCGCCGCGGTAGTTCTTCCACTGCCGGAAG
>CBDUXW010000370.1:0-4033 GCA_965371275.1 uncultured bacterium
TCCCGTCTTCGTAGCGGTCGAGTACCGCGGTCCGAATCCGTGACGGTGACAGCTCCAAGAAGAGACAGATCTCCTCGAACCACACACTATTGAAGAAGTTCTCGGGCGCCTCGAGCTCGTAAATGCGGTGCAGCTTTTCCCGCTCGCTGGGCGTCAATGAACGCTGGGTGCGCTTCGAAGAGGAGTAGGCCATGTCTTTGATGGCCTTCTGGATGACGGCTACCCAGAGGCTGCGACAAGCCTCGTGATCACGGTCTCTGCCGTCAAGTACTTTGAAAGGGGGGAATGCCCCCGACGCAAAAAAGCCAGACGTATTGTCTGCCACCCGTGCCTCCCTCCGGTTGGCGAGGGCCTCATTCTAGCAGAGGGCTTTCCCACGTCTATCCCCCCGGCGCAATTTGTTGGCCCGGGGTTGGTTAGAATTCCTTTATGCTGCTCTGCGCTGACTTCCAAACACTGTCCGGCACACCGATCGGGCTTTTTTGCGGCCCCGTAGCCACGGGAAGGAGCCGACAACATGCCGCTGACCGGGTACCGGGTCGTTGATCTGACCCGGATCTTGGCCGGCCCGTTCGCCACCATGATGCTGGGCGATATGGGGGCCGAGGTGCTCAAGATCGAGCGCCCGGGCACCGGCGACGACGCTCGCGGCTGGGGTCCGCCGTTCGTCGACGGCACCAGCACCTACTTCCTGTCGGTCAATCGCAACAAGCGCAGCGCTACCCTCGACTTGAAGGCGGAAGAGGGGAAATCGCTCTTGTGGGAGCTCATCGAGTCGGCGGACGTCGTGGTTTCCAACTTTCGCGTCGGCGTGATGGACGGCCTCGGGTTCGGCTTCGAAGAGGTCGCGCGCCGAGCACCGCGCTGTGTGTACGGGATCATCAACGGCTACGGGGCCAGCGGCCCGCGGGCCCACAAGCCGTCGTTCGATGTGATCGTGCAGGCGGAATCGGGCCTCATGGACCTCACCGGCTTCGAGGACGGCCATCCGACCAAGGTCGGGGTCTCGATCGCCGACGAGATCGCCGGCCTCTACCTGGTCCAGGGGCTCCTGCTGGCGCTGTTGGAGCGCCACCGGACCGATCGGGGACAACTCGTCGAGGTGGCGCTGCACGATGCGCTGCTGTCGATGTTCACGTTCCAGGCGCAGCGCTACCTGTCCGCCGGCATCGCTCCCGAGCGGCTCGGCAACAGGCACCCGAGTATCACGCCGTACGAGACCTTCGCGGCGAGCGACGGAACGGTGGTTGTGGGGGTCGGCAACGAGCGTATCTGGAAGAGCTTTTGCGAGGCGATCGGGCGTCCCGAGCTGCACGAGCACGCCGACTACGCGACCAACTCCGATCGGGTGGCGCATCGGTGCGAGCTCGAGCGTGAGCTGGAGCCGCTGTTTCGTGCCCGGACGGTGGCGCGCTGGGAGGAGGATCTCGGTGCTGTCGGTGTGCCTTGCGGCAGGGTCAGAGCGTTGAACGAGGTGCTCGACGAAGAACGCAGCTCAAACCGCGAGATGGTCGTCACACTTGAGGACGGCGGCATCGACACGTTGGGCGTTCCGGTCAAGTTATCGGGGTCGCCGGGCGCGGTCCGCTCTCGACCCCCGAGGTTGGGCGAGCACACCGACGACGTGCTGCAAGAGCTTGGCTACGGTGAGGAGCAAATCGCCGCATGGCGCGTCGCCGGGGTAATCTGATGTTGATGAGACGCCGAATTCACGATGTTCGGAGCGCAGCGCGACGGGTCTCCGGGTCCCGCATGGCGGCCGTAATGTGCGCGGCGCTCGTTGTCATCGCCGCGCCGTCGTCGGCGCAGCAACGGGCGTTCGTCGAGGGCGGGATTGCGGTAGAGCTTTCTATGGAGATACCGGTACCGATCGAAGCGGTCTGGGACGCCTGGACGACGGCCGGGCAGCTCGTGGAGTGGTTTCCCGGGGCGGCCCAAATGGCGGTCACGGAAGGCGGTGAGTATGTTTTCGGTTGGGACGGTTGGGACGGCGAGTGGCGAGGCACGTACCTCGAAGTGGATCGCCCGAACCGGCTCGTGTTTACCTGGCAGCCGCCGGCGACGGCGTTTCCGCAAGGTTCCTACGAGACCACGGTCATGCTGACGTTCGAGGACCTGGACGGCATGACGAAATTTACACTCGAGCACACTGGTTTCCAGGCCGGCGCCGACGCCGAGAGCCACCTGAACTCCTGGCGCAGCTATTTGTACAATCTCCGCGTGTTTCTGTTGCAGCGCCCGTCGCGGCGCTGACCCGTTGCGGCGTCGCTCTCACAGGGTGTCCGGCCCCCGGCTTGGCGGGAAGTAGACAATGGATATCCTGCGTCGCTATCTCTTTCTGTACACGCGCCACCGTCGGGCCTATGTGCTCGGCTGTGTATTCCTGGTGGCCACCAACGCCGTCGCGTTGGCAATTCCGCGCCTCACCGGCTGGGCCATCGACGCGCTGGAAGCGGGAGCGACGCGCCAACTCATCGTCGCGTATGCGGTAACCATCATCGTGCTCGCCGTGGCGCAGACTTTGATGAGGATCGGCTCGCGCATTTACGTGTTGAGCAATTCGCGGCGCATCGACTACGAACTCAAGGGGCTGCTGCACGATCATTTGTTGCGTTTGTCGCCGTCGTTCTTCGGCGCCACCAATACCGGCGACTTGATGTCGCGCATGGCCAACGACGTGCAACTGGTGCGCGCCCTCGGGGGGCCGGGTGTCCTCTATTTTTTCAACGCCGTCTTCATCTACATCCTCGGCGTGGCCTATATGTTTTCGATCAGCTGGCGCTTGACGCTGGTCGTTTTCGCGCCGTTGCCGATCATCGCCTTCTTCGTGCGCATCCTGACCCATCGGGTCAAGGAGTTCGCCATGGCGTCGCGCGTCGCTCTCAGCGACCTGAACACGATGGTCCAGGAAAATCTCTCCGGCGCCCTCGTGGTGAAATCGTTTGCCCTCGAGAGCGCGCAAGTCGATCGCTTCGATGGGCTCTCGGGCGCCTACATGAAATGGGGCCTCAAGGAAGCTTGGACGCGCGCTCAGATGATCCCGGCGGTTGGCCTGGGGGGCGGCATCGCCGCCGTGACGGTGCTCGGCGTCGGCGGTCGTCTGGTGTCCGCGGGAACGTTGACCATCGGCGACCTGGTGGCTTTTTTCAGTTATATCGGCGTCATGATCATGCCGACTGTGGCGCTCGGCTGGATTCTCAGCCTGCTGCAGCGCGGTGCGGCGGCGCTCGAACGGCTCGACGAGATCCTGGCGTCTCCGGTAACGATCAAGTCGCCGGAAACGTCGAGCCCTCTCGGTGCGGCGCCGGAGGTAAGCGTCACGGGCCTCGACTTCCGCTACGACGACGCGCTCGTTCACTACCACGGAATCCTCAACGGCGAAGTGCAGGCCGGCGGCAACGGCCGGCGCCATGCTCTGCTCGAGGTCGATTTTCATGCCGCGGCGGGCAGCTACGTGGCGTTGGTCGGTCGTGTCGGCTCGGGCAAGAGCACGCTTTTGAAAGCCGTGCAGCATCTGGTCGAGGTTCCGGAAGGGACCGTCGAAGTGGGCGGCGTCGATGTCACCAAGGTGAATTTGCTCGAGTTGCGACGGCATGTCGGCTACGTGCCGCAGGACGACTTCCTGTTCTCGACGACTGTCTTCGACAACATCGCGTACGGGCGTCCCGATGCCGGCGCCGAGGACGTGCAACAGGCTGCTGCGATCGCCGGGCTCGGTGCCGACATCGGCGCCCTGCCCGAGGGTCTGCAGAGCGTTGTCGGGGAGCGTGGATCGACGCTCTCCGGAGGGCAGAGACAGCGCATCGCTCTGGCCCGCGCCCTGCTTATCGATCCCGCCATTCTGGTGCTCGACAACGCCCTCTCGAACGTCGATGCCGAGACCGAACGACGGATCCTCGATCGTCTGGGCGCGCTGCGACGTCAGCAGCGCGGCCGGCGTACGCTCATCGTTGCCAGCAACCGCATCGGCCCCATCCAGGAAGCGGACCACATCTACGTCATGGACGCTGGCAGGATCGCCGACCACGGCACT
>CBDUXW010000371.1:0-4020 GCA_965371275.1 uncultured bacterium
GTGGTGAGGCTGAACTCGACCCGTTTGCCCTCCTCGCCGCCGCGTCGCCGCGCATAGTCGACGGTGTCTTTGAGAACCGGGAAGTTAAGCAACGTCTCGCCGCCGAAGAACGTCAGGTGCACGACCTCGTTGGAGGTCGACTGCCGCAGCATGAACTCGACGCTGTCGCGCGCCGTATCCTCGCTCATGAACTTGGGTTGGCTGCCGTTTTCCGTATCGACGATCTTGTCCTCGCCGTATTCGTAGCAGTATGTGCAACTCAAGTTGCACTTGTTGGTGACGTTCAACACCATCGTCGACAGCGGAAAGCTTGCCGGCGGTGCGGCCTTGGGGACGGGCTCCTGCAAGACGTCTCGGTCACCGATGGCGCGCAACTGCAGCAGCTCGCCGATGGTCGAGCCGACATCCTCGGTCGCGAACCGATCGGCCAGCGACTCGACGATCTCGGTGGGCGTCATGGCGCCGCCGGCCAACGCGCCGATCACGGCATCGGCTGTGTCGTCGAGTGCGAACACCGCCGCGCTCGGCACCAGGTACACGAAACTCTGACCGGACGCCTCGAACTTGTGGAACTCGCGCAGCGCCAGCGTGCTCATCGGCCCTCCACCCCGCCGGTCGCCCACGGCTCCCAACGCACGTAGAGCGGCACGGTGACCAGTAAATGCGCCCGGGCACGCAGCTCCGCGGCGCCGCCCGCGCGGCTCGCATCATCCGGAACGAAGTCGGCTACCACCCAGACGTCGCCGATGTTGTTGCGATTGCCTTTGCGGCTCGGGTTCGGCCCGTCCACGGCGGGGATGAACAACCCACCGTCGTCGATGCCGCCGACAAACGTGAGGTCGTCGTCGTCGAGCACGGCAGCGTATTCCTCGAGGCTCCACACGACGTCGACGGCGCCGAGCTCCAGATCGTCGTCGGTCCCCGCCTCGCCATCGGCGCCGTTGCTGCGGGCAATCGCCTCGAACTGCTGGAAACCCTTGGGAAAAACCACACCGCCGACGCGGGCCATGCCGGCGCGTGGCGTTACCTCGATAGCGTCGACCTTCTCGTACACGATCAGCGCGTCGCGATGCGAGGTGTCGCCGAAGAAGAGGTCGCGGCCGCCGACGTCGGCATCGGTTGCCGCGCTTACTGTCACCCTGATGGCGTCGGCACCGGCGCTCACCACCTCGGTAACCACGATGCCGCCGCCGAAATCGAGATCGCCGGCGGCAATCGAAGTCGGTAGGTTGGCGCCGTAGATGGTCACGTCGACGAGCGCGTCGCCACGGCGGATGATCGACGGGAACACGCCGGCAACCAGAGGATCCGCCGTGACCCGCTGCAACGTCACATCGAGGCCGATTTCATCGTATCCGCCCGTGAACCAGCGCCCGGCGATCTCGCGCCGATCACGATCAGCCATCATGACCTCGCGCATCCCGGTCTCGTCGCCATCCTCATAAGAACGTCCGCGCCACTGGAAGCCCGTGTATACGATCGACCGCCCCTGCCGCCGCACTTGGCGGCCGCTGCGAGCGTAGGTGTATACGGCCTCGGTGGTGAACTCGTCGTCCGCCGGCGGATCAGCGGTAATCGTGAGGTGTCCGTACACCGGACCCTTCCCCGGCTCATAGCCGCTCAGGGCCCAGGTGCCCTCGAGTCGGGGCGGGCGCATATTTGCCGACCACGACGCCCATTCCGCGGTGTCCAGCGGGAAGGCCTGCGAGAGGTGCGCGACGGCCTTGTCCATCGGATGGCGATTGTCGGGAGGGCTGCCGTCGGGACCCGGCTCTGTTGTCGGCGCTCCAGAACGAAGAAACGCCTGAAAATCGACGTACGGATAATAGTAGCGATGCGTCGCCATCAGCAGATTCCACTCTTGCTCGGTACGCCGCTGGATGATCACCCGGCCGATCGAGTGGCACCGAATGCAGGTGTCCTCGGTGTCCTCGTCGGCGGTGTAGCGATAATCGATGAGCCGGCGCTCGACCTCGAAAGCACCCGGCGCCGCTTCCGCGGGCGCGAGGCCCTGGGTGTTCGCCAGGTACTTGACGATCTCGCGGGCGTCGGCCGGGTCGAGCTCGGTATTTTGCAGCAACACCATGCGGCGCACCGACTGCTGCCAACCCTCGGGCGTCTTGCGGAGGTACGAAATTCGCGTCATATAGCCGTCATCGTTCATCGCATGACAGCGTACGCACTGCGTAACGACGGTGGCGTTTTCGATCGGGAAGCCGTCTTCAGCGTCGAAACGAGGGGTCGATTCGTCCGTTTCCGTCGCTTGCGGAGCCTCGGCCTGCACCCCAGTGGGCGACTCGAGGGCGGCGGCAATTCCGGCGACAACGAGAAACGAACTGGCGATACCGAAAACGGCGAAGAAAACACGGAGTTTCATGAGCACGGCTTGTAGCACGCTCGGATGCCGGAAACAACGACCCAGGGGCAGAGCTCAGTCGCGGGAGACCGTGTTCCGGAGTGCCTCGCGCGCCAGCAAGACCGACAGAGCACCCAAAAAATCGGGCAAAATCACCGGCGGGCAACGGCGATTGTAGGCCTCGAACAGGTCCGGCACCTGGTCGTGGCCGCCGGCGAGGTCGACCAACTCGGCGAGGTCGACGCCCCGCAGGAAGCGTACCGCCGGCAAGCTCGGAGTCTGCAACTGCGTCTGCAACACCACCTGGTTGCCGCGAATCGCCGGCCGTTGCACGCGTTCGAGCCGCTCGCCGTCGATCAGATGAATTGCGGCAGCTTGCTTGAGTCCCTCGAACGCGGCGAGAACCTTGGGATCACGACGCAACACTTCGATGTCCGGATCGGCATCGCCTGCCGGATCCTGTGACGCGGCGTCGGCCGCGTCGGCGCGACCGGTCCAGAACGGGTGGCCGTGATCGGCCGCCGCAGATTCGAAGTAACGTACCGACTGGTGCCTGCACGCCTCCCACACGGCGCGTTCGCGGCTTTCGTACAGTTCACGGGCCGGCGCCTCCAGCGCCGGATCAGCGACGCAGGTATTGGCAACGATGGCCGCCATCCAGCCCGAAGCCAACGCCTTCTTGACACCAAACGACGACAACGGATCGAGGCACGAGGCCGCGTCGCCGACCAGCAAGAAGCCGGGGCCGGTAACCTGCGCCGCCGAGTGCAGCGAAGCGTCACACCCGAACGGCTGCGCGACGGCATCGGCGCCGTCGAGCAGCGCATCGATGTGCGGCGCCTTGCTCAGCTCGGCGCGATAGACGGACTCGATTTGCGGGCCGGACGCCGACTCGTTGCGCGTCAGCCCGGTTACCCGTGGATCCACCATCGCCGTGAAATAGCGGATGTCCGGCGACACGGGAATCGACCAGACCCAGCCATCCTCGTAGCTCTCCACCAGCGTGTGGCTCTCCTCGTCGAGGCCCCAGCCGCCGGCCTTGCGCCACACGCCGACCAGCGCGACGGTCGTTGAGTCCTGCTCGTACACGCGCAGGCCTTGGCGCGCAATGACCCCGGCCCTGCCGGAGCAATCCAGCACCATCCGAGCCCGAATGCGGCGCGTCTCCCCGTCCTCGTCGAATGAGATGCACGCCGGCCCCGCCGTGCTCGCCCATGTCACCTCACGCACCTGAGCGTTGCGGCGCACGCGGGCCCCCTCTGCCTCTGCCGCGTCGAGCAGCACCCGATCGAAATCGCGGTGCACGACCTGGTAGCCGGTCATCCCATCGGCGAATTTTTCCGAGCGCGACTCGCCGCCCCACCAAACGGTATTCCCGGTGCTCGGAAAAAATCCGGCGGCATCGACGTGTCGCAGTACGCCGACGGTCTCGAACAATTTGCGGCAGCTCGGCGGCAGCGACACCGCCAACGTGTGGCGCGGCGGCGAACGGGTGAGCACGACGACGCTACGCGTCCAGCGCGACAGCAAGCGAGCTGCTGCCGACCCGGCCGGACCACCGCCGATGATGGCAACGTCGCAAACGGTGGGCGCGCCGGCAGGCGGGTTCATGTCACAAACGGGCTAGCAGCGCCTTGCATCTGCCCCCTCCTCGCCGCAACCAG
>CBDUXW010000372.1:0-4009 GCA_965371275.1 uncultured bacterium
GCTCTGGGCCTGGTGGCTCGAGCGGCCGCCGGCGGCGCTCGGGCTCGACGCGCCGGCCGAGGTTTTCTCGGCGGCGCGGGCGCGGACTCATCTGGAGCGCATCGCCGGACGACCGCACATGCCCGGTTCTGCCGACCATGCGCGGGTGCGTGAGTATGTGGTTGCTGAGCTTGAGGCGCTCGGGTTCGAGGTCGAGATTCAGACGACGACTTGGGCGCAGAGCAGCGGCTCGGTGGCGCGCGCCGCCACGGTACGCAACATCCTGGCGCGCAAGCGCGGCAGCGATTCGACCGGCGGCGTCGCCCTCGTTGCCCACTACGATTCGCAGCAGCTCGGGGCCGGCGCCGGCGACGATGGCTCCGGAGTGGCGGCCATTCTCGAAGCGCTGCGCGCGGTGGGCGCGTCGGGGCCGTTGCGCAATGACGTGTACGTGGTCATCACCGACGCCGAGGAGCTGGGGCTGATCGGCGCCCGGGCATTTGTCGAAGACCACCCGTGGTGGAGCCGGATCACGGTGCTGTTCAACTTCGAGGCGCGGGGCTCGAGCGGTCAGGCGGTGATGTTCGAGACCAATTCCGAAAACGGTTGGGTGGTGCGCGAGTTCGGCCGCGCCGATCCGCAGCCGACGGGCAACTCGTTGTTCTACGAGATCTACAAACGCCTGCCCAACGACACCGACTTCTCGATCTTCAAGCGCGCCGGGGTGACGGGGCTGAACTTCGCCATCGCCGAGGGCGCCGACGTGTATCACCGGACCACCGACTCACTCGATAACCTGTCGATGGCGAGCTTGCAGCACCAGGGAATGCATGTTGCCGCGATGGCGGGTCACTTCGGCAGCCTGGACTTGCCCGCCGCCACGCAAGCTCCCGACATCACCTACTTCCATGTCGGTCGTCTCGGCCTGGTGCGTTACCCCACGTCGTGGGTGTTGCCGCTCAGCCTGCTGGCGATCGTGCTGGCCGGAGCGATGGCTTGGACGGGCGTGCGCCGCAAGCGGTTGACGGTCGGCGGGATCGTCGCCGGGTTCTTGTTGGTGCCGGTGGCCGCCACGCTGGCCGCTGCCTTCTCCTGGGCGATGTGGCGCGGCGTGCGGGGCTTTCACCACGAGCTCGGATCGATCGTCGGCCGGGCGCTCTACGCCGAGGGCTGGCACATGGGCGCCATCGTTTGCTTCAGCGTGGCGGCGGCGGGCGCCCTGTTCGCCCTGGCGCGCCGCTGGTTCAACGTTGCGTCGTTGACCCTGGGCGCCGGCCTGGTGTCGCTCGCCATTGCCGTGGCCGCGGCTCTCTATGCTCCGGGCGTGAGCATGCTGGTCCTGTGGCCGGTGGTGGCTTTGCTGATCATGGTGGCCTATCTGCAGCGGCGTCCGCCCGATTCGGTGCCGACCTGGAGCATGCTGGGCGTGCTCGTGTTTCTGTCGGTGCCGGCGTTCGTGCTCCAGGTTCCCCTCGTCTGGACTGTGTTCATCGCTCTGAACATCACGTTGGCGCCGCTGCTCGCCGTGTTCTGTGTCTTGCTGCTGACGCTGGTGCTGCCCCTCTTCGAGGTGGCCGGCTACAGCGACGGCTGGCACCGCTGGGGATTCACGGGTCACCTGCTCGTGTGGGCGTTCATTCTTACCGGACTGGGTGTCTTGACCGGGCGTCCGAGTGCCGACCGGCCGATACCTAACGACCTGGTCTATGCCATGGACCGCGATGCGCAAACCGCGGTATGGGCGACCCGCATGGATGCCTCCGACCGATGGATCGAGGAGCTCACGGGTAGCAGACCGACTCCCGGCGACGTGTCGGCGTTCTTGCCCTTCAGTCGCGGCGGATATCTGACCGCCGAGGCCCGGCTGCATGCTGATTCTCCGCCTGCGGTGACGACAGTGGTTGCCGATTCCACCGATGGCCGTGTGCGTTCGCTGCGCGTCGAGATTCGCTCGTCCATCGTCCACGAGCTCACCAACCTGCATCCGACGGCATCGACGTCGGCCGTGGTCCGCGCGGTTAACGGCGTTCCCGTCGACCTGCCGAGCCGGGAGGCCGATACGGATTCTCCCGCCTGGCTCCTGCAACATTGGGGCGAGCCCCCCGACGGTGTGTTGGTGCTCGACCTGCAGACCGACGACCTCGAGGCGCCGATCGAGCTGGTGCTGGTCGAGTTCGCCATGCGGTTCCCCGAGCTCGTTCTCGGGCCGATCCCGCGCCGTGACTCCATGCACGTCGCCCACGGCCGGCGGCTGACCGACGTTGCGCTCTATCGGCAGGTGCTGACGTTCGAGTAGGCCGGCGCGTCGGGATCTGGGACAGGACCTTACGAAACGTGCTGAACCGGGCGACAATGGCGACCGTCCGTGTTCGCTTCGTGCCGGTGTTCAGTGCTGGCGCACCTGAAGCAGGGGCGCTCCGACGCCGTCCGCCGGCGGTACCGTAGGGAGGGGTTCGATGTTGATGGATCTCTGGCAGCAGCTGGTGGACGTCGTGGCATCGTACATGCCCAACTTGCTGGCGGCCTTGGGCGCCTTGTTTGTCGGTTGGCTGGCGGCGCTGATCGTGGCCGCCGTCGTCCGCGGGGCGCTGCGCCGCACGTCGCTCGACGAGCGGCTGGCGCGCACGTTGGGTGACGATTCGGCAGGTGCCGTGGAAATCGATCGCCTGGCCGGAAGGATTGCCTTCTACCTGGTGATGTTGTTCGCGCTCGTGGTGTTCTTCGACATCCTCGGGCTCACGATCATCACCGAGCCGCTCAACGCGTTGCTGTCCGAGGTGTCCGGCTACGCACCGCGCATTCTGGGCGCCGGGGGTCTCCTGTTGGTCGGTTGGATCCTCGCCGCCGCGGTTCGCAAGCTGCTCCTCGTGTCGTTGCAAGCCATCGATCTCGATCGACGACTGGGCGGCGAGGCGGGGATGGAGACCGATGAAGAGCTGGCGGTCAGCGGGACGTTCGCTGAAGCCGTGTACTGGTTGATTCTCCTGCTCATCCTCCCGGCTGTTCTCGGCGCTCTGGGCGTGGAAGGACTTCTCGGTCCGGTACAGGGCTTGGTCGACCAGGTTCTCGGCTTTGTTCCCAACCTCTTCGCGGCGGTGATGATTTTCGCCATCGGTTGGTTCGTGGGGCGGCTGGTGCAGCGGGTCGTATCGAACCTCGGGGCGGCGGCGGGGATCGATGGGGTCGCCGATCGCATCGGGCTCAGCGCGACGCTGGGCGGCCGCAAGCTATCGTCGCTGATCGGCTTGCTGTTGTACGTGTTGATTCTCATTCCCGTGATGATCTCGGCGCTGCAGGCGCTGCGCCTCGACGCGATTACCGTGCCGGCAAGCTCCATGCTGACGCAGATACTCGAGGCGATACCGCTCGTAGTGGGCGCCGGATTGTTGCTGCTGATCGCCTACTACGTGGCGCGGTTCGTCGCCGAGCTCGTTCGAAGCGTTCTCCGTGCGGCGGGCTTCGACGACATCCTCGATCACCTGGGCCTGAGTCACGCGCCCCAGGGTCCCGCCACCCCGTCGGCCCTGGTCGGCACCGTCATTCTCGTGACGATCATGTTGTTCGCGGCAACCGAAGCGTCGAGCATGCTCGGTTTCGATACCCTGGCTTTGTTGATTGCCGGCTTCGTGGTGTTCGCCGGACAGGTGATCGCCGGCCTCATCGTGCTCGCGATCGGTCTGTATCTGGCCCGCCTGGCATCGCGATCGATTCGCGCCAGCGAGACGCCGCAGGCCGGAATCCTGGCGTGCGTCGCCTACACGGCAATCGTTGTACTGACGAGCGCCATGGCCTTGCGCCAGATGGGATTGGCCGACGACATCATCAACCTGGCGTTCGGCATCGTCCTCGGCTCGGTAGCGGTGGCGGCAGCGCTGGCGTTCGGGCTCGGTGCCCGCGACGTGGCGGCGCGCCACGTCGAGAAATGGACGGCGAGCTTCGAGTCACGCCCACCCGGCGGCGACGGCAATCAGGTGTGAGCTCTTGCCTGGGGGGACACTGCCCGTCATCGTTATCGCATGCGTCGCTGGCC
>CBDUXW010000373.1:0-4009 GCA_965371275.1 uncultured bacterium
TGGGCCGGCGCGCCGGCCCACCTTGATGCCGGTTCGAGTTCGAAGGATCGTGCATTGGGATCTCCTCGGAGTATCGGTCGGTGGCCGTTCAGTTTCCCGGACAGCCGTCCGGCTTTTCCGCGCCGAGGCGCTCGATCTGCAGGCAGGCGAGCGGCACCGTATCAGAGCGGGGGTGCCTACGCACCAGTTGCTCCAGTTCGGCGACGGCGCGTGTCGAATCGCCCAGGTCCACAAGGCAGCGGGCCGCCTTGAACAGCGCATCCGGGACCGTTTCGCCGTCTGGATGTCGCCGGGCGACCTGTTGGAACGCGGTGCGCGCCAACTGGAACTGCTGTTGCGAGTAGTAGCTCTCGCCGATCCAGTACTGAGCGTTGTCGGCCTGGTCGGAATTCGGAAACAAGCGTACGTACTGCTCGAAGCCGGAAATCGCCAGTGGGTAGTTGGCCGCCAGATAATCCGTATATGCGGAGGAATACAGCGCCTCGGCTTCGGAGCGTTCCGGCTCTGCGGCCGATGGGGTCGATGCGGATCGCGCTACCGACGGGCCCGGGGCGCCGGCGGGTCGCTGCGGAGGCGGCATAGGACTGCCGGCGGCGCGAGCCGACGACGTCGGTGTGGCGCCGCCCGACAAGCTGTCGGCGATGTCGACGAGGCGCTCGTTCATCAATACGAGCTGCTCCTCCAGCGTAACCAGTCGGGATTCGACACCACGCATGTCTTCGCCGTAGTCAGCCAAACGGACGCGCAGCGGCTCGAGCGTGTTGTCCAGATCGAGGCGCATCTGATCGAGTTGCCGCCGGGCTCCTTGTTGGGCCTCTTCGATGCCGGTGAGCCTGGTTTCCAGCGCCGCCACGCGGCTTTCCTGGGTGGCGCGTTGCGACGGTGCGGCGCCGACGAGAATCAGCGCGAATATCAGTATCGAAAAGGCAACAGCTACGGGTTGAGTTCGCATCGAGTTCCTCCAGCTTGCGTCGCAGGTCGGCTTCAGAGACGGTAGCATCCGACGCGAAGCGGAGGCCAGATCGAGACATGCCACACGGATACAGACTCTTTTTCAACGACACCTATCGGCGCGACCGGCCGTATTCGGCAGCACAACAACGAGTGGTGAGCCTGGCGCGGTTCGCCGACGTCGAGCGCGAGATCACGTCGTGGCCGGGATACGGCGCCACGCCCCTGATCGAGCTGGCGGGGATGGCCGACGATCTCGGCCTGCGCTCCATTCACTACAAAGACGAAGCGCAGCGCTTCGGTCTCGGCAGCTTCAAGGCGATCGGCGGCGCCTATGGCGTTTTCCGGGTTCTGCAGACCGAGTTCGAGGCTCGCTATGGCGCACGGGTGAGCGGAGCCGATCTCTTCGCGGCGAAGCACGCAGATCGGGCGGCGCAGATCACGGTGACGTGCGCCACGGATGGAAACCACGGGCGGGCCGTGGCGTGGGCCGCTGAGCTCTTCGGCTGTCGCGCGGTGGTGTACCTGCCGAGGCATGTAAGCAGTGGTCGCGAGGCGGCGATCGAGGGACATGGAGCCACGATCGTGCGGGTCGACGGCACCTATGACGACGCGCTGCGCCAGGCGGACCTCGAAGCGGCGGAATGCGGCCGCATTGTCGTTTCGGACCAGTCGTATGCCGGATATGAGTCCATTCCCGCCGACATCATGCAGGGGTATGCGCTGAGTGTCGCGGAGGTGCTGGCGGAGTTGCCGCCCGAATTGCCGCCCACCCATGTGTTCGTGCAGGCCGGTGTCGGCGGGTTCGCCGCAGCGGTTTGCGGGCATCTGTGGGAAACCCTGGGCGCGGCGCGGCCGGACCTGATGTGCGTCGAGCCGGAAGCGGCGGACTGCGTGATGCGTACCGCGCAGGCCGGAAGGTTGACCAAGGTCCCGGGCGATCTGGATACCGTCATGGGGTGCTTGTCGTGCGGCGAGGCGTCGGTGTTGGCCTGGCAAGTTCTCGAGCACGGAGCGCGCGGTTACCTCACGATCGGCGACGAGCAGGCCCGCGATGCCATGCGGGTGTTGAGCGTCGGCGTCGGCGCCGATCGCCCGTTGGTGGCGGGAGAGTCGGGTGCAGCGGGCGTGGGCGGCTTGCGGGCGCTGGCGGCGGATCCGGCGGGATGGCGAGAGGCCGGACTCGACGAGGGGTCGCGTGTGCTGCTGTTCGGTAGCGAAGGGGCGACGGATCCGGAGATCTACGGCTCGATCGTCGGCGCGTCGCCCGACGACGTCGGTGGCGTCACGACAGGATAGCCGTTGGCCAGGTTGCTTTCTTCGGCCTCGGCGACGCATCGGGGGCAAACAGCGACCGAGTCGCGTTCGGTGATCCACAGCTCGTTACCCGCCTCCCACTCATGGCCGCCGAACCGCTTTTTGCAAATCGGGCAGGGGATCCACGAGTACCCGCGGAGGAAAGCCCACGATCGGTGCAATAACCTCGGTTTGTAGAACATGGCCTCCGTCGGGCTCAGCCGGCTACTCGTGCCAATCGGGCGGTTACCTCGGCGCGTCGCTGTCGCCATTCTTCGCTGGAAAACAGCTGTGGTGCGACCTGGATGATCCGCGGCATCATGTAGAAGATAGCCGTTTGCGTCCATGCGCGCCCGTCCCGCGTGCGAAACCCTTCGCGATTGAGGCTGTCGGCGACCTGCGACAGAGGCCTGTCATCGACGATCATGGCCAGCATGGCCAACATGGCTTGCTTCTCGATGGAGTTTTCCTCGAGATGGCGGCAATCGCCGGCGACCTGCAGACCGTAGGGGATCTCTTCTCTGATCTGACCGGCATCCGCGCCGTCGGCGTCGTTGGGGCGTGCCCACTCAACCGCCACAAGGCGCCACCCGGCTTCCGCTTTTTCGCGGACGTAGTCAGCCGAGGGCGGCGATGCCATTGCTTCTCGGACGATATCTTCACAGGCCATCATTGCCTCCTACCGCGTAGGGGTTCCTCCGCGGGCCATGCTGACACGCGCGAAGACCGGAGAGACGGCGCTTCCGTATCAGAGTGCAGCAAATAACGTGCCGGTTCCAGCCCCTCGAAACACCCATCTGGGCCCGCGCAGCGCGCGTTTCGTCGTGCGACGCGTTCACTCGTGGGATTTTCCGGTACGAAAGTGAACAAATCGAGACTCCCACCGCCGGCTGGTACTCAGTGAATGGCATACACCAAACGCCTGTCGCGCGCCCAGACCAGCTCGAGACGCGGCTGTTCAGCAACCGCCTGCAGCATCTCTTCGTCAACCCTGTCCTGCAGCAGGATGGCGAAACGGACGTCCAGGCGGTTCAGATCGTCGAGACATTCGGCGTTGGGAAAGCGGTCGCGAATGCTGCGCAGTAGGTTCACGTTCTCCGCCGATTGGTAGCCGCTGTAGCCGACCATCAACTTCTTCCAGTGGTAGATGGAGTTGAAGAGCTGGCGCATGTTGATGGAATAGCCGGTGGGGTCGAGTGGGAACTCCACGACGGCGAAGTCGCCCGGCTGCGCCGCCAGGAACTCATTGACCGGATGCGGCTGATAGTCGTAGGGCCAGGTGCGCAGCGGTGCAAACAGAGCCTCCCCGGCGAACACCGCGGCCGCCAAGGTCAGCACGATCGTCGCCCTACGACCGTGCCTGTCGAGTACCGAGGCGGCGCCATAGGCGCCGAGCACGGCGAGGCAAAACACCGCCGGCAACATGAAGCGGGTGGGCACGCGTATGAGCCGGAGCAGGGGCAGGTTGCCGACGATCAGGTAGCCACCGTAAGCGCCCATCGCCAGGAAGACGAAGGCCAAGGTGGCGATCAGCCAGAAGCGCTGCTCGCGCCGCCGCTCACCTTGAAGCCAAGCCAAACCGAGAATCGCCAGCAGGATGGGCACCACGCCCGGAAAGGAGTAGGTGCGCAACTCGCGGTTGCTCCGGTTCACGACCGAAGGCCAGCCGATTGTCTCGTCAAGCCAGGTGTAGAAATGCGAGCGTGCCGAAAAAAACTCGTAGGGACGCAACGACGCGTCGGCCAAGTCGAGGGTTTCGGCC
>CBDUXW010000374.1:0-4005 GCA_965371275.1 uncultured bacterium
CTGCTGCGGCAACTAGATATGAACCTGCGGGCGCTGGGAGTGGAGAAGGTTCGCACCGAGGTCGACTGGCAGCAGCTCGATCTCGTGCAGTTCCTGGCCCACATGGGCTTCCGCCCCGCCCCTCGCTTTTGCCTCGAGCGCTCGCTCAGTTAACCGGCCCGGGCAACGATCTTCCCAAAACTTGGCGCGGTCGTTTCCTACTTCTGCCGGAGCAGCTCCCGCATGCGACTGGTAGCCGCGATGTGCCCCCTCGACGTCTTGATAAGGGACCTCCTCCGAATGCCAGGGACAACAACGGGTGACAGTGTCGCCCATGCTGACGGCGTGGTGATGTAGGCCCAATTACCGTATCCTGCTGATCTCTCTGGAACGTACGGGCCGACGGAGCCACGGTGAAGTCTTCCCGCTGCACGTTTCGGTAACCCTAGAGCCGGCCGACGCCGGCAAGGAGGAGGCACGTGAACACCTCGATCCCATTGTTGCGGCAGGCGCCAGGCCCCGCACATCGCGGCCGCTGGCTGGCCGTCGGCGTGACCGTTCTGGTCGGTGTCTTGCTGCACTCGCCGGCAGAGGCGCAGGTCAACATCGGCAACGATGCCGCGGTCGCCGAGCTCAGCGTCGCCGACGTGTTCCTGTTCGGCACCAGCGCTCCGGTTGCGGCGGCCTCGTCTACGATGATCCGCACCAGCCACGGCGTCGCGATGACCTTGAGCACGCGTGGGCTGCAAGCCGGTCACGTCTACACGATCTGGTGGGTCATCTTCGGCGAGCCGCAGTTCTGCGCCACAATTCCGTGCACCGGCGCCGACCTTGCAAACCCGGCGGTGATGGGGTCAGTCGCATGGGCGACCGGCGATGTTGCCGACGGGTGGGGCTTCGCCAGCTTTGCCGCACACCTTGTGCCCGGCGCGCCCGAGGGCGTGGTGGTCGCGGGGAATGCTGCTTTCAACACGAGAATCGCAGAGCTCCACCTGGTGGTTCGCCACCACAACGAGGTTGGTGCCAACGGCGCCATACTGCTGCAGCAGCTCACCACGTTGAACGCGGGGTGCGTCGGGCCATGCATTGACGTACAGGCTGCAATCCACCTGCGCTAGCCGATGGAGGCTGGCCCGACGCCGCTCGAACCGTCGCCGCCGGGCCAGCCACCTCGCCGTGTCTCTGGGGGGCTGGAGCGCTCGAGGCGTCCCAGAGCCGCTCACAGCAAACGCGACACCCAAAAGGCCACCGTCACCGCCGCCAGCAGCAACAGGCCGGCCCATGAATAGAGCCGCAGTAGAGTACCCGGACGCAGATGCTCGGGCACGTCGGCGGAGGTCACGGCGCGTAGGTTGAGATAGCCGAGCACGGGGGTAACCGAGAAGCTGAGGATGGTGGCGAAGTCGAGCATCGCCGTGAGGGTGCCGGTGAAGGCCGCCATCACGGTCACCGACAAGACGGCCAGCGCGATCAGCCCGATCCAATAGATGCGACCCTCCTGCGGCAGCGGCTCAGCACTCTCGCCGGGTTCGGCGGGCGCCTGCTTCAGAATCAGGAAGCAACGCTCGATGACCCGCGGGAAGCCGTCGATGACGACGACCATGGTCGACAAGATGGTGGCCAGCGCGGCGATCGACACGATGGGCCGGGCCCACTCGCCGAGGGTTTCCGCGTACAGATCGATGAGCTGGGCGCTGAACGCGGTTCCCTGCTCGGAAAACTGGGCGTCGGTGTCGTGCATTACGACGCTGCCGAGCAGCAGGAAGCAAAACGCCAGCACGCCGGTGCCGGCGTAACCGATCGCCAAGTCGAGCCGCGCCGACCGCGGGCTCGTGCGGCGTCCGGAAACCTTGTCTTTGGCGAGCGTCCACAGCGAGCTCATCGGCGAGGTTTCGAGCGCCGAGGGCATGAATCCCACCAGCGCCAGGAAGAAGGCCGCCGGCACGGCCGACTCGACGCCGAGCGGCGGCAACAAGGTGAACGTCGAGAAGTCGGCGCGCGGCAGCGCGATGGCGGCGGCGGCAAGCGTCGAGATCGCCAGCACCGCGACCAGGATCTTGACGGCGACGTCGAAGCCGCGAAAATGACCGGCGCGCAGCAGGGCGGCGGCGGCGATGCAAATGCCTGCCCCGATTACCGGCAGCGGCAGCGCCAGACCCAGCACCTGCTGGCAGAGAAACGACGCGAACAGCAGCAGCGCCGCCTCGTGCACGGCCGCCGTGAAAATCGACAGGGCCAGGTACACGTACAGCGCCCACATGCCGATGTTGCGGTATCCCTCGATCAGGCTGCGACCGGTGGCGGTGGCGTAGCGTGGCCCGTACTCGAAGAACGGGTACTTGATGACGAGCGCCAGCAGAATCACCCCGGCGAGGCCGAAGCCCGCCATCGCCCCGGCGCGGGTCGACTGCACGAGGTGCGAGACGCCGATCGCCGCCGCCGCCCACATGAGGCCGGGGCCGAAGGCCTCGCGGAAGGTCGCGGTGGGCATCGATCTCTGTTTCATGAACTCTCTCCCGATCCGGCGCTTCGAGCGCGTCTCGTGCGGGCAACGCGCCTCGGCGACGTTGCCTACCGGCCGCCCACCTCGATCTCGAGCTCGGCGCCGAACAGCATCGTGCGGTCGTTATCGCGCGCCGCCCAGCGCAGCAGAACCTCGGCGTCGGGCGCCACGATGCCGTTGAACGATTCCCGATCGTTGGTGATCACCCGCACCGGCTTTGAAAGATCGAATTGCGCCGGTGACAGCAGCAGCACGTAGCGGCGCACACCGCGGGTGCGCACACGCACGGTGTTGTCGTCGCGCACCAGCTCGATGCGACCCGATGGCGCACGGTGCGGAAAGGCCACCAGCGCCCGCGGCTCGGGCCGTTCCGGCACATGCAGGGTCACGTCGAAACGATCGCCGTCGCGAACGATGGTCAGCGGTATGTCGCTGCCGAACCCGTAGTTACTCAAAGCGCGGCGGAGCTGCCCGGCGGTATTGGTTTCGGCGCCGCCGGCCCGCACCACAACGTCATCGCGCCGTAATCCGGCGTCGCCGGCGACGGAATCGGCTTGCACGTCGGTCAGGCGCACGCCGGCGGCGCTGCGTTCGTCCATCTTCACGCCCATGGAGATGGGCGGTCTCATGGTCACGGTGTTGAGCTCCTCGAACGCACTCTCCCCCGGAACGGCGCCCAACTCGGTGATCATGAGCCAGTGGATTCGGTGGTACCGATCGGTGCGCTCCGTCTCCCAGGCGAGCCGGTCGGGCAGCGGATCGCGCACTGTTTCGTCGATGAAGGCGTCCATGTCGGCTGCCTCCGCGGGCCACCAGCTCGTCGTATGTCCCGCCTCTCGCTGCACTCGGAAATCGAGACGCACCCCTGCCCTCTCGAACAGCTCGATGTAGGGCACCAGGGCCCCGATGGGGTAGAGCGGATCGCGGCCGCCGTTGACCACGAAGAACGCCCGGTTGGTGAGGTTCGCCACGTACATCTGTCCGTCAACGCCGATGCTCGGGTTGGTGAGCACGAGCGGGTTGCTGATGAAGGGCAGAAACGCCGCCCAGCGGGTTACGGTGCGAAACGCCTGGAAGTACACCCCGGTACCACCGTCCGAGGCTCCCATCAGGTAGATCCGGTTCTCGTCGACGTTGTAGGTGCGCTGCAATCGCTCGATGATCGCCGCCAGGTTCTCGACCTGGCTCGCTTGCCACCACAGCGACTCGCTCCAGGCGGTGGGAAACACCCCGATGCGGTCGGCGCCGACGATGCGCTCCTCGTTCCGCCCCCAGCGGGCATCCCGTTCCCCGCCGCCGCGCTGGGCGCCGCCGTGCAGGAAGAACCGAACCGGGTAGCGACGCTGCGGGTCGTAGTCGTCGGGAACGATCACCATGTAGCGGTGCTCGAGACTCTCGCTTCCCGTGCGGGACAGGAGGAGTCGGCCGCGGGGCACATCCGGCGCATACGAGCGACCCGCCGCGAGACGCTCCCGCAGGGCTCCGAACTCGGGGTCGGTGGCGACAATCGCGTCGATGGCCAC
>CBDUXW010000375.1:0-3988 GCA_965371275.1 uncultured bacterium
GTCAGCTTCGTGTTGTTGATCGCTTGCGCCAACGTCGCCAACCTGATGCTGGCGCGCGCCACGGGGAGGCAGCGCGAGGTGGCGATCCGCGTGGCGATGGGAGCGGGGCACGGCCGCGTGTTCCGCCAGATGCTCACGGAGAGCCTCATGTTGGCATTGGCCGGCGCTGCGATCGGCGGCGTCGTTGCCTTGTGGGGCGTCGATTTGCTGGTCTCGTTGATTCCGGCCGGAACCACGGCGTTCGAATCCGTCGCCGTCGACGGCACGGCGCTGGGGTTCACACTGTTGATCGGGCTCGGCACCGGTCTGCTGTTCGGGCTCTTTCCGGCGTTGCGGGCGGCGCGACCGCAGCTCCATGATTCGCTCAAGGACGGCACCAGCGGCGCCGGCAGCGGCCTCAGCGGGCAACGTTACCGATCGGCGTTGGTCGTCGCCGAAGTCGCGTTGGCGTTGATGCTCCTGGTCGGTGGCGGCCTCATGTTGCGCAGCTTCGTGACGCTGATCACCGTCGATCCCGGCTTCGACGCCGACAACGTCCTCACGCAGCAGATTTTTCTGCCGGCGACCACCTACGGAGATCGCGCGCTGCAATCGGCGTTCGTCGACGATCTGGTCGGCCGCGTCGAGAGCTTGCCCGCCGTCGAGAGCGCCGGCGTGATCACCTCTTTGCCGCTGTTGGGCGCCAACGCCGACACGGGGTTCTTGATCGAAGGCCGGCCTCGCGAGCCCGGCGAGCGCGCACCGGGCACGTGGATCCGCCCCGCCACGCCTGACTACTTCACCGCGATGAGGATGCGACTGGTGGGCGGCCGCTGGTTTGACGATCGCGATCACAGCGAGGCGCCACCGGTGGTGATGATCAATGAGGCGCTGGCGCGACGGCACTGGCCCGACGCGAGTCCGATCGGTGCCCGGATCACGTTCGGGGGCGGCAACTATCGCGAGATCATCGGCGTGGTCGGCGACACCAAGCACTTCGGCCTCGACCAGGACGAGCGGCCGGCTACGTATCTGCCGTTCGCCCAGGCCGCGCGTCCGTTCATGAGCCTCGTCGTGCGTACCGCGGGCGACCCCTTGGCGCTGGCGCGTTCGGTGCAGGCCGAGGTCTGGGAAATCGACGCGGATCTCGCCGTTTCCGGCGTGGCGTCGATGCGCGACGTGGTTTCCGGCACGCTCTCCTTCGAGCGTCTGGTGATGGCGCTGTTGGTGGGCTTTGCCGGCTCGGCCATGGCCCTCGCCGCCATCGGTATCTACGGGGTCATGAGCTACAACGTCGGGCAACGTACGCAGGAAATCGGTGTGCGCATCGCCCTTGGCGCCGAGGGCGGCGACGTGGTCAAGCTCGTGGTCGGCAAGGGCATGTGGCTGGCGCTCGCCGGTGTCGGCATCGGCCTGTTGGCGTCGTTGGTGCTGTCGCGGTTCCTCGAGAGCCTGCTTTTCGAGGTGAGTGCTACCGATCCGTGGACCTTCGTGGTGGTGCCCGTGGCCCTGGTGCTGGTTTCCTTCTTGGCCACCTACATCCCGGCGCGGCGGGCTTCCCGCGTGGATCCGATCGTCGCGCTCCGCTACGAATGACGCGGATCCCGGGGCTATCGGCGCCGCAACGTTACGCTGCCGCTGCGCGCGTTGAGCGTCACAACCGCCTGCGAACCGTCGGCGCTGCCGTCGGCGATCACCCGCGAGCCGCGTTCCTCGGTATTGGCCGGAAAGTCGGTGGTGACGGTGCCGTACGTGGACTCGGCATGGAAGGCCGGGTTCCCGGCCGCCGCCGGCCACTCGAAGATGATGTTGTCGTACGACGTTTCAACGCTGTGGCGGGCCGACAGCGCGTCGCCGCGCAGATCTTCCACGGTTACGGCGCCGCTTTGGTTGACGACCGTGATGGCGCCGCCGACGCCGCGTAGGGTGACGCCGTCGTAGCTCGTGCGGACTTCGACGGCGCCGGAAATATTCTCACCGCGCACGCCGGCGCTGGTGCCGGTGACGGTGAGCGAGCCTTCGATTCCGGTGGCGCGCACCGTGGCGTAGCTGCTCGAGATGCGCGTGTCGCCGCCGGCGCCGTTCACCGTGACACCGCCGCTCTGGTTGTCGACTTCGACAGTCGAGCCGATATTTTCCAACAACAGGTCGCCGTACGAAGTCTCTATCCGTGCGGCGCCGGTGACGCCGCTGATCCGGCCGTCCACCGACGTGCCGCGAAACCTCACGTCACCGCGGACGTCCTCGAAGTCGATGCTGCCGTACGAGCTCTGCACCTCCAGACGGCCCACGGCGCGAGCGGTGACGTTCCCCGAGGTCACTTCGACGTCCACGTTGCCGCCGATCGCGACGGCCGAGACGTCGCCGTACGAGCACGACAGGGTCGCATCGCCGCCGATATCCTCGGCGGTTACCGAACCACTGGTCACCGCTACGCGGGCGGCGCCGGTGACCGCACGGATTCCGACATCGCCGTAGCTGTTGGTGACGTCCGCGTCACCGCTGACACCGTCGACTTCGAGGGCGCCGCTGGCAACGAACAGGTTGAGGTTCCCGTCGATGCCGCCGGCAACGACGTCGCCGTAGCGATTCTCGACCGTGACCTCACCGACGGCGCCGTGAACCTCCACGAGTCCGGAGGTATTCGAGATCTCGACAGGGCCGCCGATGTCATCGACGGTCACGTCGCCGTAACGGTTGTCGATGTCCAACGGCGTGCCGGCCGGTACGCGCAGCTCGATGTCGATCTCGAACGACACACGGCGCCGGCTCATGAGGCGCTCGAACCAGCTCTGGCGGCCCAGGTCGGGCATCGACGTGGGTGCGAACGTGATCCGGCGTGAGTTCTCGTCGATTTCAACGGCGAATTCTTCGTCGACCGCGCTCATCCACTCCTCGTCGTTCGACCAGTACTCGAGATCGACCACGATGCGCACCACGTCGTCGTCGGTGGCGACGACCCGGATGTCGCTCGACGCCGACGCGAGAACGACGGTGCGCCCAGCGCCCGCCACTTCATGCTCGACGTGCTTGCGACGACTGTCGCGTTGCGGCATCTCGACGAACTCGAAGCCCGCAGCGTCGAAACGAGATGCGAGCCCGGGCAGGGGTGCCAAGGGCGGCAGCGCCTCGAGTGCCGGTAGCGCGGCAAGAGCAGGCAGCGCCGGCGAGGGCGGCAAGGCCTGCATGGCGGGCATCGGCTCCAACGCCGGCAGTGGGGACAAGTCGGGCAGCGGCGGCACGGGGCTCAGTGGTCGCTGGGCGGCGGCCGGCGAGGCTACGGCCGCGATCATCATCATGATCACCGCGGCGGCCATGACTGCCGTTCGGTTGAGGAGGGTGGGGCTCTGCGTCCACTTCATGAGGTGGTCTCCAGTTCGAGCGCGACGACGTCGCGCAGTACGTCGGTTTTTTCAGAGTAGGCGGCCAGCAGCATCGTGCGGGCGCCCGGGTGTCCGGGGTTCTCTTCGAGGAAGCCGTTGATCTCGGCAATCGTCTGGTCGAGAAATTGCAATCGGTTGCGGAACGACATCAGCCGCCCGGCCTCGATGCCGGGCAGGGAAGGATCGTCGGCGCTGGCCAGAATCGGACCGGCCGCCTGCTCGAGCCGGGCGATGGCGCGTGCGTGCTCGCGTTCGGCGGCTTCGGCGTCGCGCAGGGCGTCGGCGACCAGTAGTCGCTCTGCTCGCTCGGGGGCCGGAATGTAAGCCATCGCACGCACGCCGAGAAACGATCCGATCACCAATGTCGCCGCCAGAGCGCCGGCGGCAGCCCATACCGGGGGTGCCCACGTCGACGGCCGCCGCCAGGCGATCACGTTGGTCGGCATGTCGCCGGAGTCCGCCGCCACGGTTGCTTGTGGATGCAGCGCATCAGCTTCGACGGCGGCGCGAACGGCGGCGAGGATGCTGCCCTCGAGGCCGGCGGGAGGCCGCTCCGTTGCCGCCTTCCACTCGTCGATGAGTCGATAGAGCTCAGGATCTCGGTGGTCGTCGTCGCGGCTCATCGG
>CBDUXW010000376.1:0-3959 GCA_965371275.1 uncultured bacterium
CAAGAACGGGGCTACGTTGAGTGCCTCGAAGTAAGCAGCATGCACGTAGCCAAGGGCAAGGCGTTTGGCGCCTTCGTCGTTGAGCCAGATCGGTTGTCGTGTCTCCACCATTGAGATCGCCGCGAAGGACTGGGCCTGATCGCGAACGTCCATGATGTTCGGTAGCGACACCTGGCCGTAGCGGTCGGCGTCCTCGAGGTCGCTGCCGTAGATACGCACGAGCTGCTCCGGTTCGTCGAACGGCAGCGGTTGCAGGATGACAGCGTTGACCAGCGAGAAGATCGCGGTGTTGGCGCCGATCGCGACGGCGAGTGTCAGCAGCGCCACCGCCGTAAAGCCGGGATTCTTGATCAGGCTGCGGAGTGCGATTCGCAGGTCGCGGGCGAGGTCGTCGAGGAACACGGAGAAGCCTCCTGTCGCGCGCTCCGGAGAGCGTCCGAAATGAACCGGGGGGCGGCCGCGAGTGAGCGTGTGGGGACGACGACGGCTTTCCCAGCGTGCCGCGGCGCCTTGCACCAGGGCGTCGCCGGCGACGCGTCGCCAGTAGCGGAAGCCGCGGGCCGGGAGCGCACGCCCGTACATGTCGGCGTACAGGTCGAGAAGATGATCGCCGTGGCGGCGCCGAAAGCGCCGTGGATAGGCGAGTAGCACCAGCCGGTAGGGGAACCGGCGGGAGCCCGGGCGGGCGTTCATCGCAATTCAGCGGCGATCTCGCCGAACAGCGTCGCTTCGGCACGCGCGACTTCACTCCCCAGCTCGGTGATCCGATAGTAGCGGCGGCGTTCCTCCGAGGGCTCAGACGTCTGCTTGTCGCCGGCTTCGTCGAGAAGGCCGCGGTCCATCAGGCGATCCAGAACCCGATAGAGGTTGCCGGGCTTCACGCGAATACGCTCGTTGGTGCGCTTGGCAATCTCCTGCACGATGCCGTAGCCGTGTCGCTCGTCGTCGTGAAGCACCGCGAGGACGAGGAACTCGACGGGTCTCAGCGGCAGGAACCGGTCGATCTCGGAAGTGTCCGTCTTCGTTGCCATGGCTGACTCTCGCGGTGAAATGTGTAGACGGTGCGCAACCGTCTCAGCGTGCTCATAGGGAGTATACTCATAATGAGCATATTCGCAAGTCACAACCGAGGGCCTGTCCGCCGCGTCGCCGCGAAGTACCTGTAGAGGGCTGCTATGCTGCCGCCCGACAGCGATCTCGACAGAGCTTCGTTTGCCCTGCCGGGTACCCCAGACTTCGGGCACACTCGCTCCCCGAGGAGACCCCATGATCAATGTGATCCTGCCTTCGTCGATGCACGAGCGCACCGGCGGTTCGAGCCAGTTCGCCGTCGACGGCGCCACCGCGGGTGAAGTGCTGCGCAACCTGGAGCGGCAGGAGCCCACCGTCGCCGGCTGGGTGCTCGATGAGCAGAGCCGCCTGCGACAGCATGTGAAGCTGTTCGTCAATGCCGACCAGGCTGAGCTCGAAACCCCACTTTCCGCAGGCGATGAGCTCTACGTGGTGCGGGCCATCTCGGGCGGTTCCGCCCCGGATGATGGCGAGCTTCTGGTCGGCACGCACAAGGGGCTGATCATCCTGCGCGGTGATCGCGGCGGCCCGATGGAGATTGTCGGGCGCGAGTTCGCGGGCCAGGCAGTGGAATACGCAATCAAGGACCACCGCACGGGAACGTACTTCGCCTCGGTTACGCATGGGCAGCACGGCCCGCGTCTGCTGTACGCCGCCGATCCGTTGGGCGAGTGGGCGCAAGCCGCCGGGCCGGCCTTCCCCGAGTCGACTGATGCGTCCGTAACACGCATCTGGGTGATCGAGCCGGGTGTTGAAGACGGTGTCGTGTGGGCCGGCGTGGCGCCGGCGGCGCTGTTTCGCAGCGATGACAACGGCGCGACGTGGGCGCTGAACGAGGCGCTGTGGAACGATCCGTCGCGGCCGCAATGGGAGGGCGGCGCCGGCGGGTTGTGTCTGCACTCGATCTGCCCGTGGCCCGGCGATTCACAGCGCCTGGCGCTCGCCATCTCCGCGGTCGGTGTGTGGATTACCGATGACGGCGGTGAGAGCTGGCGCAACGCCAACAAGGGCTTGGTGCCGCGTTACCTGCCGGAGGAAGCCCGCGAGAACACGCTGATGCATTGCGTACACGACCTACGGCGAGCGCCGCTGCAGCCCGAGACTATGTTCATGCAGTTTCACGGCGGTGTGTATCGCTCCGACGACGCCGGCGATTCGTGGAACGACATCGGCGCACAAACCGAGCTGCCCGCCGACTTCGGTTTTCCCCTGGTCATCGATCCGGCCGATCCCGACAGCGCCTATGTGATTCCTATGGTTTCCGATCAAGACCGCGTCACCGTGGACGGCAGGGTACGGGTGTACGAAACGCGGGACCGCGGCGCCAGCTGGACGGCCCACAGCGACGGCTTGCCGCAAGCCGACGCGTATCTGACCGTCCTGCGGCATGCGTTCTGCGGCGACGGGCACGCGCCGCTGGGGCTGTACTTCGGCGCCGAATCCGGCGACCTGTTCGGCTCAGACGACGGCGGCGCGACGTGGACTACGCTGGCCGAGCACTTGCCCCCGATCCTTTCAGTGCGAGCCGCACACTGAGGTAGTCAGCGCCCTCTCTTCTGCGATACGATTCGAGCCGCCTACATCTGCCGTTCCAGGGAATCCGGGGACCGGAGGGAACCGGGTCAGGCGGAGAGACGACCGTAATGGGTGAGGCGAAACGGTTTGGTCGCTACGAGGTGCGCAAGACCCTCGGCCGAGGAGCCATGGGAGTGGTTTACCTCGCCGAAGACCCGATCATCGGTCGCCAGGTCGCGATCAAGGTCATCGAAGCGCACGAGGACGCCGATAAGGACGAACTCGAGCAGCTCGAGGCACGTTTCGAGCGGGAGTTCCGGTCGGCTGGTCGACTCGATCATCCGAACGTCGTCGGGGTTTACGACGTCGGCTACGAGGACGGCAATCCGTTCATCGCCATGGAGTATGTGCAGGGCGAGAGCTTGCAGAGCATCCTGGGTTCGAAGCGCGCCTTCACGTTCGACGAGATCGCCGGTCTGGCCACCCAACTCTGTAGCGCGCTCGACTACGCACACGACTTCGGCATCGTCCATCGCGACATCAAGCCGGCCAACATAATGGTCACGCGCGGCGGACGGGCGAAGATCATGGATTTCGGCATTGCACGGGTGGCCACCACGACGCTGACGAGAACCGGGTCGTTGATCGGAACGCCCGCCTACATGTCGCCGGAGCAGGTGATGGGTAAGGTGGTGACCGGAGCCTCCGACCAGTTCTCACTGGGCGTGATGCTTTACCACCTGCTCTCCGGCGAGCGGCCGTTCATTGCCGAGAGCCCGACGACCATCATGTACAAGATCGTCCACGAAGAGCCTCTCCAACCGTCAATTGTGGAGGCGACGCTGCCGGCGGCCGTCGACGCCGTCTTGATGCGGGTGTTGTCGAAGGATCCGGCCGAGCGCTACCCTTCAGCGTCCGAATTCGCCGCCGCGCTACGCGCCGCGTTGGGGACCGCTCCCACCGATTTTTCGGTCATGACGGACGTGCCCGAAGCGCCGGCGGCGCCGGCACGCGAGCTCGAGGCGGCGGTGACGGTAATCACCAACCCCCAGGCTCGCGCGACGGCGGAGACCACCGCGCAGACTGCAGAGACCGCCGCCGGGCTCGTCGAAACAGCAGAGCGGTCGCAGCGCGAGGGCGAATGGGCGGAGACGATCGACGTGTCGCCGGGACGCGACGCCGATGCGGATCGGCCGCGCGTCGCCGTCTGGGCTGTCGCGGTGGCTGCGGGCATCGTGATCGCTGTCGTCGGCTGCTCTGGCTCGAAGCCGGGGCCCCGGAGAACGCTTGGGTGGAGGATGTCTCTCGCGATCCCGAACTGACGCTCGAGAGCGAAGGGGGACGGGTGCACTACCGCGCGGAGACGGATCCCG
>CBDUXW010000377.1:0-3957 GCA_965371275.1 uncultured bacterium
CTCACCATCGTCGGCACCGGCGCGTATGGTGCCGTGGCGTACCTCGAGATGGGCCCGGCGATGTTTCGTGACCCCGGGACGATGCTGCAACTGCCGTTCCTGCTCGGCGTCGCGCTGTATTTCGGCAGCGTTGTGCAGCAGGCCCGTAACGACCAGACACGTGCCGACAAGCTGGAGCAAGGGACTCGCCAGATCGCCCAGCGTGCCGCGCACCTGGCCAAGGAGCAATATCGGCTGCAAGCGCTCAGCGAGATCGGGCGCCTCGGTCTGAGCGGCGTTCGTTCCGACCCCGGGGAGGTCTTGTTCGAGATTATCCAGAGGGTTCAGAAGGTCATCGGCGTAGACCGCTGCTCGCTGGTCATCTTCGAGCGAGACGGCGTCCAAGCCTATGTTGCCGCCAGCGGCGACGACGAGAGCGTCGAGGTTCGGGTCATCAAGCTCGAGGAGTATCCCGAGCTGCAAGTCAGCCTGCAGCGTGGCGAGATCACCGAGCTGTATCCGGGTAAGCCGGCGGATCTGTGGAAGAGGGTGCAAGAACATCTACCGCCGGCCAATCCATTCCGCAGCTTCTTGATCGTGCCGATTCAGCGCGGCAACCGATTGATGGGGGCGATCTACTTGCGGGATGTACGCGTGAGCCGGCGCTACACGGAAGACGATCGGAACTTCTGCGGCACCGCCGCCATGATGTCGGCGGCGTTCTTGCACGGCCAAGACATGCTCGAGCAACTGCGCACGCAGAGCCGGCGCGACGGCCTGACAGGTCTACTGAACTTCCAGGCTTTTACCGAGGAGGCCGGCAAGGCGATCCGCCGTGCCGGCCCGGACGGCGGTCCGTTTTCGGTGGCGGTTGTCGACCTCGACAACCTGAAGGAAGTCAACGATCGGTGGGGGCACATGGCCGGCAATCGCTTGATTATCAGCGCCGGCCACGAGTTCGCCGACGCGCTTCCCGATGCGATTGCCGTGTGCCGCTATGGTGGGGACGAGTTTGTCGCCATGGTGCCCGGCGACAAGCAAGAGACCGTTCATCGTCTCGAGCGCTTCTTGGGGGAGCTGTCGAAGAACAAGGCCGGGCTGGCTCGTCCGCCGCGAATATCCGTCGGCATCGCCGAATATGGCGAGGACGGCACGGAGCCCGACGAGCTTCTCGACGCCGCCGACCAGGCCATGTATCTGGCCAAGAACGCCGGCGGCCACCAGATCTTCGTAGCCGGCACCACGCCGGGTCGCGACGCCGGTGAGTACGAGAGAGAAGTTCTCGAAGCGGTGGTTTCGGTGCAGGCGCGTCGCTACCTGCCCGACCGAGAGGTCTCGGTTCGCGACATCTTGGCGCCTCTGGAAGACGCCGCCGACACGACACTCGACAGCCCGCTCGTGCGGGAAACCCTCGAACTGTTGATGGACGCCGTGGAAGCCAAGGATCCGTACACTCATGCGCACTCACGTGCGGTTGCCGAGCTGGCGTTCAAGCTGGCCGAGGCGATGGAATTTCCACACGATGAGAGGACGGCGATACAGATCGCCGGACTCGTGCACGACGTCGGCAAAATCGGCGTGCCCGACGAGATTCTCGGCAAGGAAGGGCGCCTCAGCGCCGCTGAGCGCCGCGTGGTCGAGCGCCATCCTGAGATTGCCGCACGGCTGTTGGAGCAGATTCCGCCACTACGTGAGGTGGTGCCGCTGGTGGCCCACCATCAGGAGCGTTGGGATGGCAGCGGTTACCCGACGGGTCTGAAGGGCGACGAGATCCCGCCAGGGGCGCAGGTTGTGGCTTTGTGTGACGCCTACGACGCGTTGACTTCAGCGCGCGCCTTCCGCTCGGCGCTCACCATCGAAGAGGCCCGGCGCGTTATTGAGCGCGACGCGGGTAGCCTCTGGAACCCCAAGATGGTGCGCGTTTTCCTCGATGAGGTAGTTACCGAAGGCGCCTCGGCCGGCCAGGTGGTCAGCGTCGAGTAACCGCGTGGTTAGCAGGCCGTGACGAAAGCGTGACCGGTGTGACGCGACCATACTCCAGGCTATCTATGATAACTAATGACTATGATCAGCAACTATTGCACGGTAAAAGACAGTTATCAATTTCCAAACGTGGAGAACATTAGGCTTCGGTGCTCATGCGCCATTGTGTACCATGGCCTCTGATGGGGCGGCCGCACCACCGAGTGCGGCACAGGCGAAACATTTACTGAGGTGTCTAGATCATGCCGTTGGTTGTAGGGACACAAACAGAGGTGGGCCTGGGAGGCACGGCAGCGCAGCCGGTTAGCGTAACGGCCAAGGAGGGCAAACTGCTGACCGTGGCCGAGGTTGCCGACTTGTTGCGGATCAACAAATCGACCGTGTACCGGATGGCCAAACAGGGAAGGCTTCCCGCCACGCGCGTTGGCCGCCAGTGGCGCTTCCGCAAGAGCGTGCTCGACGGGCTCCTCGAACCGAGCTGATTGCACCCGAGTTCACCGATACGCGGCTATCGAGCGAGGGCTCTGGTTAGAGTCGAGTTTGGCCACGTACCCTGGGGATGATTCGGCGCCTGCATGGCGGCGGATCAAGAAAAAGCCGGCGCAGGCTCTTGCCTGCACCGGCTTTTTGTCTGTCCGGCGGGGCGCATGCGCCCCGCTCGGGTTACTCCGGACGGCGTACCGGAACGCGCGCGCCCGATCCGCTCGGATAGCGGAGCAAGAATTCCACCAGCTTGCCGGGCTCGACGGCGTCGATCGCCGCCTCGAATTCCTCGACGTTGCGAACGGCGCGACGGTTGATCTCGCGGATGATCGTGCCGGCGATCAGGCCGTTGGAACGTTGCGCCAAGCCCCCCGGCACGACGCGGGTGACAACGACGCCGCCTTCATTCATGTCCCAATTTAGCTGGTCGGCCCAGCGCTCGTTCAAATTGGACACAACCATGCCGAACTCGCTCTCGATGGCGGTGAGACGATCACGCCCTCCAGGTCGCGGCTGTTCCGGGGCGACCCCGAACGTCGGGGCGTTGTCGGCGAGCACCTCGATCTCCGGCGGCCGCTCACCGAGAATGACGTCGATGCTGAGGTCGCGGCGTTCGAACTCGCTGTCCATTCGGATGATGTCGAGGCGGATTGTCTCGTCCGGCGGCGTCATCGCGATGCGCTGCAGGAAGTCTTGATCGTCCTCGAGCTTCAAGCCGTCGGTGCCGACGACGATGTCACCCTCTTCGACACCGGCGAGGTCTGCCGGCTGGCCGGGATTCACTTCCGAGATCTGCACCGCGCCACGGACGTCACGTGCCGCGACCTCGTAGAGCTCGGCAGCGTCGGGGTGTAGCGGTCGCATGCCGATTCCCAACCAGCCGCGAATCGTCCGCCCATGCTCGATCAGTTGGTCTACCACGCCGCTGACCAGATTGATCGGAATCGCGAAACCGACGCCGGAGAACTGACCCTGGAAGCCGCTGCTCATGATCGCGGTGTTGATGCCGACAACCTCACCGCGCAAGTTCACCAGCGGGCCGCCGGAATTGCCGCGGTTGATCGCCGCGTCTGTCTGAATGAAGTCCTGATATGCCGACCCTGTCAGGCCGCCGATCCGTGCCCGGCCCTTGGCCGAGATGATGCCGGCGGACACCGTGTTGGTGAGGCCGAACGGCGCTCCCAGCGCCATGACCCACTCGCCGACCCGGGCACGATCCGAATCGCCAAGAGGTACGTACGGGAGGTCGAAGGTGGTGGCGATCTTGAGAACAGCGAGATCGGTACCGATGTCGACGCCGACGATCGTCGCCTCGTACTCGTCTTCATTGAAGAGACGAACCGTCACCGAGTCGGCCTCGACGACTTCAACGGCGTTGGTGTCGATCTGCGATACGACGTGGGCGTTGGTCACGATGTAGCCGCTCGACGTGATCAGGAAGCCCGATCCCTGGCCGACCTGAGTCCGCTCGTCGTTGGGGTCAGATTCCTCTTCTTCGTCGTTGCCGAAGAA
>CBDUXW010000378.1:0-3954 GCA_965371275.1 uncultured bacterium
CGAGCACGAGCGGATCCTTGCTGTCGCGGCTGATCACGCATTCGACGCAGCCCATCAGGCCGATTCCGCGTACCTCTCCCACAATCGGAATGTCCGACAGCTCGCGCAGGCGGTCCTGCAAGTAGGGGCCGACCTCACGTACGTGCTCGAGGATGCGCTCCCGTTTCATCAACTCGATGTTGGCGAGCGCCGCGGCGCAGGCCACCGGGTGACCCGAGTACGTGAAGCCGTTGCTGAACACGGCCTTCTCGCCCTCATTGTCGCGCAGCGGCTCGAGCAGGTGGTCGGAAATCAGCACGGCGCCGAGCGGGATGTAGCCGGACGAAAGCCCCTTGGCCGAGATGATGATGTCGGGAACGATGTGGAACACGTCCTCGCTGGCGAACCAGTGGCCGAGGCGACCGAATCCCGTGACCACCTCGTCGGCGATGTACATGATGTCGTGCTCCCGGCACACTTCCAGGCAACGCTCCTGATATCCGGGTGGCGGCACGATCACTCCCCCCGAGGCGAGCACCGGCTCGGCGATGAAAGCGGCGACGCGATCGGCGCCGATGGCGGCGATCTCGGCCTCGAGCTCGTCGATCAGGCTGGTGCAGAAATCCTCGACGCTCATGCCGTCGGGTCGGTGGTAGGGGTCGGGAGCCGAGATGTGATGTATCCAGTCGCGCTCGAAGTCGAAGAACGGCCGGTCGCGCTCGCGACCCGACACCGAGGCGGTCAGGTAGGTACTGCCGTGGTAACCCTTGTGGCGCGCGATCAGATGCTTCTTCTCCGGGCGCCCGGTGTAGTTGTTGTAGAACATCACGAAGCGCAGCGCCGAATCGACCGCCGTGGAGCCGCCCGTGGTGTAGAAGACGTGGTTCAAGTCACCGGGCGACAGCTCGGCCAGCACCTCGGCCAGCTCGGCCGCCGGGGCGTTGGCCACCGCCCATGGGCTGGTGTAGGTCAGGCGCTCGAGTTGCTTGCTGATGGCTTCGATAATTTCAGGACGGCCGTAGCCGACGTTGACGCACCACATGCCGGCCGGACCGTCGAGAAGACGGTTGCCGTCGCTGTCGACGACGTACACCGAGTCGCCGGCGTCGAGCACCGTGCGCTCGTTGCTGCCCAGATTCTGCAGCGTTTCGCCCGGGTGCACGACGAGGTTGTCGGCCTTGGCGGTGGGGTTGCTCATCGGTATTCGACGCCGGGCAGCACGCACAGCATCTCGAACAGGAAGTTCGCGCCTATCAAGGCGGTATTGCCTGAGGGATCGTAGGGAGGGGAAACCTCGACGAGATCGCCCCCGATGATGTTCAAACCGCGACAGCCGCGGATGATCTCCAGGCCCTGGATCGTGGTGAGCCCGCCGATCTCCGGCGTCCCCGTCCCGGGAGCCAGGCCGGGATCGAGACTGTCGATGTCGTAGGTGATGTACACCGGCCCGTCACCCATCTGCTCGCGCACCTCCTCCATCAGCGGCGTCAGCGATTGGTGCCAGCACTCCTCGGCCTGAACCACTCGGAACCCCTGATCGCGGCACCAGTCGAAGTCCTCCGCCGTGTAACCGGAGCCGCGCAGGCCGATTTGCACGACGCGTTGCGGATCGACAATGCCCTCCTCGACCATGCGGTGGAACGGCGTGCCGTGGGCGGCGCGCTCACCGAACATCAGGTCGTTGACGTCGGCGTGGGCATCGACGTGGATCACGCCGAGCGGCCCGTGTACCGTGGCCAGGCCGCGCGTGATCGGCCACACGATCGTGTGGTCGCCGCCCATCGTCAGCGGCTTGCAGCCGGCCTCGCCGATGCTCTTGTAGGCCGTGGCGATGATCTCGATGCTGGCTTCCATGTTGAAGGTGTTGACCGCGATATCGCCGATATCCGCCACCTGCAGCGAATCGAACGGCGCCGCCCGCGTTGCCATGTTGTAGGGGCGCAGCAGCCCCGATTCGGCACGAATCTGTTTGGGGCCGAAACGCGTGCCGGGTCGGTTGCAGGTTCCGATATCGATGGGCACGCCGACGAAGCAGACGTCGAGGCCGTCGCAGGTTGCAGCGGTCGGCAGGCGCATCATGGTGTTGGGGCCGCCGAAGCGCGGCATCTCGTTGCCGCTGAGCGGCTGGTTGAAGTCGTTCATGTTGCAGATCATACGCCGGGCGCCGGGCACTGTCTCGCGCCCGGCGCCCAGCGCGGTGCAGGCAGCCGTCGGGATGAAGCTGCGTAGCTTCTTACGGCGCCTGCACGATCCCGGTACCCACGTCCTCGGCTTCGGCGCTCGGGTCCAGCCCATCGCGCGTGCCGCTGCCGATGAGCTGCGCCACCAGCGTCTCCGCGTCGATACGACCGGCGGTATCGAGCTGGTGTTGGGCCCACAATGCCGCGATACCGGCGCTGTGCGGCGTCGCCATGCTGGTGCCGTTCATCGACACCAGACCGCCGCCGGCGCGCGCCGACACGATGCCGACGCCCGGGGCGGACACGTTCACCTGGTTATTGGAGAACGACGCCACGGACATGCCCCCGGCGCCCTCCTGCAGGGCGCCTACCGATACGATGCCGTTGCCGGCGGCCGGCGGTGCGACCGCGATCTCGTACGTCGGGCGCTCGCTCTCGTTGCCGGAAGCCGACACGATCACGGTGCCGGCGCCGAACGCTCCTTGCGCCTGTACCAGACCGGCGAGCTGGCTGAACAGGTTGATGTTGGCGCGATACTGCTCGAGGGCTATCGAGGTTGCCGGATTGACATCGAGCCCCTGCGCCACCATGGCGTCAACGAAACCCGGAAAATCGATGCCCAGCGACATCGACACCACGTTGGCGCCCTCGTTGACGGCCCACTGGATGGCCTGGGCGATGGTCGCCGATGAGCCGCCGCCGGCACCGAGCACCTTGCCGATCAAGGCGCGGCTGACACCGGGCGCCACGCCGATGCGCGTGCTGTCGACGTTCTGGCCGAAGATCGTGCCGGCGCAATGCGTGCCATGCCCGTGCTCGTCATCTTCGGCGCCCTGGGTGAAGTTGCGTTGCACGAGATTGACGCCCTGGAACGCCTCGTGGTTCGGATCGATGCCGGTGTCGAGCACCGCCACCGTGATTCCGGTGCCGTCGAACGCGGAGTCCGCGGCACCGACCGCGTCGACGCCCCACGTGACGCCGTTCGCCGACGGTTGGGCGTCGGCAACAACGAGCGGCTCGATGAGCTTCATGGGCATCGGCAGCGCGATTGCCCGGGTACGTGGGTCGCGGCGCAGGTCGTTACGCTCGGCCGCGGTGAGCTCGGCCTCCTCGATTGCCAGGGTCTGGGGTCCGGCGCCGAACGACGACATCGCGGCGCGCGGCACGCCGGCCGGAGGGCCGACGGCGGCTGCAACCGGGACCATCGGGCTTTCAGCGCGGAGAACGATGTACTTGTCGTCTGCCATGTTTGCCTCCCGTAAACAAAAAGAGGACCGGCGATCGAGATCGCTGGTCCCCATGGAATATCCTGACGCGGGGCAGTCTTGGCCGCGGCTGCCCGAGTGTCAAGGGCGGACGCGGTGCAGTCGGCGCCGGTTCTTGTCCCGTCGCCCCAGGTGTTGCGACTCATCGGGCCACAAGCGACGATCAGGGCTGCGTTTCCCAGGAGGCCTCATGATTTTCAGGCGGTATTCGCGGTTGTCGTTGTGCGTCATCAGCGCGTTCCTGTTGGTCGTTCTCGCTGCACCGGCTTTCGCTCAGGAAGAACCGCAAGAAGAGCCCGAACGGAACTGGTCCAACGGCGCCGAGCTGAGCTACGTGGTGTCCTCGGGCAATGCCGATACCAGCTCCCTCGGCCTTCGCAACGTCTACGAGTACAAGTGGGCGACCGCGTCGTTGTTGTTCGAGTCGGGTTGGGTGCGAGCGGCTTCGGGGGACGACCGCTTCGCCGTAGGGACGGCGGACGACTTCGAGATCATCACGCCGCCGATGGAGCTCGACAACAATCGGTTGT
>CBDUXW010000379.1:0-3948 GCA_965371275.1 uncultured bacterium
TCTCGCTGCCGCGGTTAAAACATTACAGGATAACCCACGAGTCGATGGAGAGCGGCTCGGCTCGTTGGACCGCCGGCGCCGCATCGCTCGCGGTGCCGGTGAAGTCGAAGCGGGCAACGTGCACCCTCATCTGGTCGCCCTGAAGAGAAAACCACGTGGCCGCCAGTTCATCGGCGCCGCGCGCCACGAGGTAAGGGAAGAACATCACGCCGCCGCCGCCGGCCACCTGCCAGCTCGTCCACGACGCACCCTGATCGCGAGAGCGCGCCAGCCACAGCGCCTCGCCTTCGCTCCACAGGTAATAGAGGGCACCGTCGACGCCCCAGGCAAGCGGTTCCACCCAGCGCGACACCACCTCGGGATCGGCCAGGTCCGGCGACCACTCACGCGTTCCGGGAGGTACGTGCTTCCGCCACGTCCGGCCGCCGTCGGTACTCACCGCGACAAGCTCTACATCCGGATCGAACTGCCGTCCCGACGCCGATATCGGCGCGATCCGCACCGCTACCTCGCCGTTCGGGCCCACGGCCAAATGGCTCGAGCCACCTCGCTCGTGGATGCGCGCGCGCTCCGTCCACGTACGGCCGCCATCTTGGCTCACGGCGTGGCTCACGCCATTGCCGTCGTTCCATACGACGTGCGCGGTGCCGTCGGGGGCGACGCGAATCCAGGGACGATCGTCACCGCGGGTATCCGAGAGATATGTCCACTCCCACGTCGCACCGACATCACGGCTGACGCCGACGGCAACGTGAGTACCCTCGGCGACGCTGCGATCGAACCCCATTGTCAGGAAGTACACCGTCCCGTCGGGAGCGATCGTCAGGTCGACGTCGGAGTTGCCCTTGGCGCCGTCGGCAACGCCGCCGACGTCGAGCCGTTCCCATGTAGCGCCGCCGTCAATGCTCCGCCACAGCTTGGGTGGTTGCTCCGTCGTCGGGTTGGCGCGCTCATATCCCGACACGAACAACGTACCGTCGGGATGTTCGACGAGCATCGGCTCGCGCGCCGGCTCACCGACCTGGTGAATCGGGGCGGCGACAGCAAGAGTGGCGGGCGTGGGCCCACCCGATTCCACCGCCTGCCCTCGACCTGCATCGGGAGGAGCGTCTGCCGCACACGCGGCCACGACGATCAAAAGACCGAGGCCGGCGCCGCTGATCAGCCGTTTGTGGGGCGTCCGTGAAGATGTACGCATCGATCCGTCTTCCTTCGTCGGAGTTGCTGTCCGAAAATCTATGTACGCAAGGCCCAGGCTGGGCAACAGCCGCATTCTGCCAAAATAAATGGAGCGGTTGAAGGGAGACCCCCGCGGGGCGTCAACAGAGTGCTGAGAAACTTGCGAGGGTGCCTGTAACGACGCTTCGGGGCGTGTCTCAGCACCCTGTTAGACTCTCAGCATGTCAGAGGCGTCGAAAAAGCCACGTAACCGCATCGATCGCCGCAAAACGATACATGCGCTGGGCGGCGCGGACGCGCGTGCCGAATCGGCAACGCTCGCCGATCCCGAGACGCTACGCAGCTTCGTCCACCAGATCAACGAAGCGATCTTCGTGTCGACCCTCGACGGCACCTTCGTCGACGGCAATCCGGCGCTGCTGCGCCTCCTCGGAGCCAAATCTCTCGACAAGCTCCAGGACCATCGGCTTTCTGATTTCTTGACGGACGACGAAGTCCGCGTGCAGATCGACGAGATGCTGGAACAGGGAAACCTGTTGAGCGGCTTCGAGTTCCGCATCCGTGCACTGGACGGCAAGCTGCGCTGGGTGCGCAACGTGTCGCACCTGCAGCGCGATGAGGAAGGCGACGTCGGCGGGTACCAGGGAGTCCTCGTCGACATCACCGAGCATAAGCACGCCGTTCGCGCCCTGCGCGAGAGCGAAGAAAAATACCGCGCCATCTTCGAGAACGTGCAAGACGTCTACTACCGCACCGACATGGAAGGCACGGTCCTGGAGGTCAGCCCGGCGGTACGCCGCTTTCTCGGCTACGAGCGCAACGAGCTCATCGGCCGCAACATCGACGTCGTGTACCCGGAGCGCGATCAGCGCGAGATCATGCGCGACCGCATGCTCGCCGAAGGTGAGGTGACGGGCTTCGAAGTGCATCTGCAGCGCAAGGACGGCACGCTGGTGTGGTTCTCGGTCAACGCTCACGTACTGCGTGACGACGACGGCGAGACCATCGGCTTCGAGGGTCTGCTGCGCGACATCACCGACCGCAAAGACCTCGAGAAGCGCCTCGAAGAGCTCAGCGTCCGCGATCCGCTGACCGGTTGCTACAACCGCCGCTACGTCGAAAGTCTCAGGTCTCGGCTCGAGCGACCGACGTCGCGATGGGGGTGCCTGCTGCTCGACCTGGATGACTTCAAGAAAGTCAACGACACCTACGGCCACGAGGAAGGCGACCGCGTGCTGCAGGGCGTCGCTCACTTCATTCGCCGCCACGGCCGCGCCGAGGACGTGGTTGTGCGCCTCGGCGGCGACGAGTTCGCGATCTTCGTTGCCGCGGGCTCTCCCGAGGAGCTCCAGACCATCGCCGAACGCCTGCGCGAGGTGTCGCCCTTCGAATCGCCGGCGCCATTCAGCCTCGGATACGCCTTCCGCGAGCTCGGCGAATGCATCGAGGACGTCGTGGCTCGCGCCGACCGTTCGATGTACGAGCACAAGAAGCGCAACAAGTCCCCTGACGACGCATAGCGGTGGACGTGCGGTCGATCTGGAAAAAGTAGCGTCTTCGGGAGTGTTTCTACGTTCGCGGCTGCATCCGGGCTCGTCGTCCCGTACAATTTCATCATCCCCACGCGAGCTCCCGAAGCCCGTGGCATCACGCCCCCCGTTTAGGTGGCGCTTGTCCTCTTTCCCCGATACCGGCGTCGAGCGACCGACCATGATGAATCGACACTCCGAATGCGGGCGCATTCGCCTCGGCCAAGTCATGCTGACGCTGGCGGCGGTCGGCTTGATGGTGATCGCGTTCACGTTCTTCAACCGCACGCCCAACGTGCCTGATTTCGAGCGCGGCGACCTCGCCACGCCGCGGGTGGTGGTGTCGGAGGTCGGCATGCAGCCGTTCGAGCTCGCCGTAAGCGTGGTCGGGCGCGTCTCGCCGTGGCGTGAAGTGTCCCTGGCGCCGGACATCAGCGGCAGGGTCGAAGAGGTGCTCGTCGACATCGGTGACCGCGTCGCCGTCGGCGACGTCGTGCTGCGCGTCGAAACCGACACCTACGAAACCGCGGTTCGCGAAGCCGAAGCAGCCGAGCTCAGGGCCCAGGCACGACTCGAAGAGAGCGATGCTGCGTTGATACGTTCCGAGTCGCTGCGCGAGCGAGGGGCCATCTCCGAGCGCGAATATGAAGCGGCTTTGGCTTCCAAGCGCGCCGCCGAGGCAGATCTCGCCACCGCGGAGGCAGGCCTCGAGCGTGCCCGGCGCAACCTCCGTGAGACCGAGCTGGTGGCTCCGTTCGCCGGCACCATCGTCGAGCGGCACGTCGATGCCGGAGCGCTGGTCGGCCGCGACCGAGACGTGCTGGTGCTGGCCGATCTGGACACCATCGCCGTGGAGGTGGGACTTACGGAGAGCGAAATTCTGCAGGTTCGCGACGCCACTGCGGCAACGGTCGAGAGCTCCAACCTACCGGGACGTGTCGCCATGGGCGAGTTGGATGGACTCTCCCAGAGGGCCGATCCCGCCACCGGCACCTACCTTGCCCGCTTCCGCGTCGACAATCGAGAGAATCCGAAGTTTCTCGGCGGCATGGTGGTCAACGTCAACATCCCGTACGCCGATCTCGACGCCGTTCACACGGTACCCTCGGTCGCCGTATTGCAGCCGGAAGAGGCGCCCCATGTGTTCGTCGTGCGCGACGGCCGCGCCCGGCGCGTGGCGTTGGAGATCGTCGCGCGGCAGGGTGACCGTTTCGGCGTTACCGCCGCCGCGCTGTCGCCG
>CBDUXW010000380.1:0-3945 GCA_965371275.1 uncultured bacterium
TTCGACGAAGAAGGCCAGGCAACCAGTGTCGAACGCAAGGTCGAGATCGTAGAGAGCGCCTACCGGATCCTCACCGAAGAGGTCGGCTTCCCGCCGCAGGATCTGATCTTCGATCCGAACGTCTTGACCATCGCCACCGGAATGGAGGAGCACGACGACTACGCCGTCGCGTTCATCGAGGCCACCCGGCAGATCAAGCAAAAGTTCCCGCTCGTCAAGATATCCGGCGGCGTGAGCAACCTGTCGTTTTCCTTCCGCGGCAACGAGCGCATACGCCGGGCGATGAACTCCGTGTTCCTGTACCACGCGATCCAGGCGGGGCTCGACATGGCGATCGTCAACGCCGGCCAGCTCGACGTCTACGACGACATCGACCCCGACCTGCGCGCCCTCGTGGAAGACGTGATCTTCAACCGCGGCGACGGCGCACAGGATCGCCTCATTGAGGTCGCGCAGGAGCACATAGAGGAAGAGCAAGACGAGGCCGAGGTGCTGGAATGGCGCACCGCCGACGTTGCCGAACGACTGACCCACGCCCTGGTCAAGGGGGTGACTGATTTCATCGAGGAGGACGTGGAGGAAGCTCGCCGGCAGGCAGAACGGCCACTCGACGTCATCGAAGGCCCGTTGATGGACGGCATGAACGTGGTCGGCGATCTGTTCGGCGCCGGCAAGATGTTTCTGCCGCAGGTCGTCAAGAGCGCTCGCGTCATGAAGAAGGCGGTCGCCTATTTGCTCCCCTACCTCGAAGCGGAAGAGCAGGAAGCCGGCCTGCAGGCGGCGCAGCCGAAGGTGCTGCTCGCGACTGTGAAGGGCGACGTCCACGACATCGGCAAGAACATCGTCGGCATCGTACTCGGCTGCAACGGCTACGACATACTCGACCTTGGCGTCATGGTGCCGACCGACAAGATCCTCGAGGCGGCGCGGCGGGAAAACGTCGACATAATCGGGTTGAGCGGGTTGATCACCCCGTCGCTCGACGAAATGGTTCACGTCGCCCGGGAAATGGAGCGGCTCGATTTTTCCGTGCCCCTGCTGATCGGCGGCGCCACGACCACGAGCAAGCACACCGCCGTGAAGATCGCTCCGGGGTACGGCAAGGGCACGCTGCACGTGAAAGATGCCTCCCGCGCCGTGGGCGTGGTCCGTGAGCTCACGAGTGACGAGCGGCGCGCGGATCTGCTGCACACGAACCTGGAGGAGCAGGAGCGCCAGCGCCTGGCTTTCGAGGAGGCCGCCGGCCCGGAGCTCGTCACGCTGGCGGCGGCGCGCCGACAGCGGCCGCAGCTCGCGTGGACCGCCGACGACATCCCCGAGCCCGGGTTCCTGGGGGTGAAGATTCTCGATCCCGTGAGCATCGATGCGGTCATTCCGTACATCGATTGGACCCCGTTCTTCAGCGTCTGGGAGCTGAAAGGTGCGTATCCGGGGATCCTGGAGAGCGCCCAGTACGGCGAGGCCGCCCGCGAGCTCTACGATAACGGCCGCGCCCTCCTCGAGCAGATCGCCGGCGACCGGCTGCTCACCCTCAAGGCTTCCTACGGTTTCTTCCCGGCCAACAGCGACGGCGACGACATCATCGTGTACGAGGACGAGCTCCGCACCATGGAATCCGCACGCTTCCATACGTTGCGCCAGCAGACGGCGCGCGGCAACGGTCGTCCGTGCCTCGCTCTCGCCGATTTCGTGGCGCCACGGGAGTCCGGGTTGGCGGACTTTCTCGGAGTTTTCGTGGTCACCGCAGGCCATGGAGCCGCGGAACTGGCCGCCGGTTTCGAACAGGATCACGACGATTACAACTCGATCATGGTCAAGGCACTGGCGGACCGTCTTGCCGAGGCGCTGGCGGAGAAAATCCACGAACAGGCGCGGCGGGACTGCGGCTTCGGTGCGACCGAGGAATTGAGCAAGAAAGACCTCCTCAAGGGGCGCTACCGCGGCATCCGGCCGGCCCCGGGGTACCCCGCTCAGCCCGACCACAGCGAAAAACAAGCACTGTTCACGGTGCTCGCCGCCGCCAAGACCATCGGCGTCGACCTTACGGAAACCTACGCCATGACCCCCGCCGCTTCGGTAAGCGGCCTGTACCTGAACCACGCCGAAGCTCGCTACTTCAGTCTCGGCAAGATCGCCGCCGACCAGGTCGCCGACTACGCCCGGCGCAAGGGTATGGAGGTGTCCGACGTCGAGCGCTGGCTGGCGCCTAACCTAGGCTATCGCGCCTGAGACACAGGCTGTCGCCGGGACCACGATCGCGGCCGCTGTTACGCCAACGTCACGTCGGCAACAGGTCGACCCTGCGCATGACAGCGTGGACGACTAGAATACCGGCGTGCTCGACGCCCGCGCACTACCGTTGCCATTGCCGTTCCTGACCCGGAGACATGTCATGACCCGACATCGAGCCTTCGTTGCTCTGCTGTTTCTCTCCATCATCGCCGGCCCGCTGACGGCCAGCGCCCAGCGGCGAGAGACGCTGCAAACCAATCGTGACCGCAGCGACTTCACGATGCTTCGCGAAGAAGGGTTTCCACTCAACATCGACCCGAAAATTGTCAGCGCCGATGAAGCACCCATTGAGGACGGCGACATCGTTATGGGAATCGTGCACAACGGCGAGGCGCGCGCCTACCCCGTCAACTACATGAACGGGCCCTTCAACGAGGTCGTCAACGATGAACTTGGGGGTACGGCCATCGCGCCGAGTTGGTGACCGATCGATCATAGCGGCGTGGTCTACGTCCGCGAGTTCGACGGCGAATCCCACAACTTCGGTGTTGTCGGTGTCGAAGAAGGCACCTTGCTCATGTACGACCAGGAATCCGGCTCGTGGTGGAGCCAGCTTTTCGGCGAAGCCGTTCGCGGTGACATGGAGGGCGAGAAGCTCGTCAAGCTCCCGTCGACGATGACGACCTGGGGCAAGTGGAAGGAGATGCATCCGGACACGACGGTGTACGTGAAGCCATCGATCCCCTACCAGTCGCGCTTCACCGAAGACTCTTTTTCCCGCATTGCCTCAGGGGGCGACGGACCGCTCGAAGGCGACGACTGGGTCGTCGCCATCGAGGGACACATCGAGGCACGAGCGTATCTGGCCCGCGCGCTGGCCCAGCAACGCCTGCTCCACGAGGTCTTCGAGGGCGCGCCGATTCTCGTGTACCTCTCCGAGGATCTGTCGACCGCCCGCATCCTGCTGCGCAACGTCGGCGACAACCAGCTTTCGTTCGTGCTTGCCGACGGCGACAAGCTGCGCGACGAGCAGACCGGGTCGATCTGGGATCCGGTCAGCGGCATCGCGGTCGAGGGTCCCATGCGCTCGGAACGGCTGCAGCCGCTCATCTCGACCTACTCGCTGTGGTTCGCCTGGGAGAAATACCGTCCCGACACCGTCGTCTGGGAAGGCGAGAGCCACTAGACCCACACTGTCTCGACGTACGTCGCGAACGCCCGCAAGGGCGTGACTGCGGCTAGGTATGCCCAGCGGTTGACACCTCGGTCCGGAACTCATTGGCGGACTTCGGGCGTCCGTGGCCATCCCATCTCGAGTGAAGGGGCGTGACGCCCCGTTCTCGATGAAAGGAAGGACCACGAACGTGACGACCAACACCACGAAGACCCGTTTCGCCGTGATGGCGATTGCCGTGACGGTATTGACGGCCGGCCTCGCAGCGTCCGCTGACGCGGGATGCCTGCGCGAGTACGGCCAGTGCGGCGACTGCGCCGAGCAGAAGCTGTGGGACGCGATCATCGATCGCGACTTCCGGGCAGCCGCCGAAGCATACGTTGATGGCGCCGACTGCGACATCGACTTGTTTCACTGCCTGGTGTACGACCATCACCACAAGTACGGCACTTGCTGAGCGTGACGCAATCGACGCTTTGGCTAGGCGCTCGAAGTGCCCGTCGTTCCAAGGTGGCACGATGCCCGGGGGCCCTGGCGCC
>CBDUXW010000381.1:0-3944 GCA_965371275.1 uncultured bacterium
CCTCGAGCGTCTTGTCGGTAGTGATGTGGACGATGTGCTCCCACTCGATGTTCACCGTTCCCATCGCGTCCGTCTTGCAGCGTAGCCTGCCCCGTTCCAGCTCCTTGATCTCACAAGTAATCCGGTCGCCGTTGTCGAGCTCGATGATGTCGGTCTTCTGAAACGCGGCGGCATCCGAGCTCCACAGCGCGAAGGCAGCGAGGAACAACGAGCAGCGGACACACCAAGGTGCGTAGCGAGACACACGGACCATGGGCTTCTCCCTTCAGGAATTCACGAACGCGCGTTTTTCGAAGCGTAATCCGTGCGGTTTCGAGTTGCGAGGACCCAAAGTTCAGAGCCTTGACCCGGGTACATCGAGGCTAACCGGCCGTGGCGATACCTGACGGCCTGGCGCGCGCGGGTTCAAGGTCTTGCTACGGCGTGGTGTCGGCGCGCACCTCGATTTCATCGAAGGTGTACAGGCGGCCGCGATTCATACCGGGACATGACTCCGCCTCGCCGCTCCAACGCTCTGGCGAGCTCACGTTTCTCCCCCAGAAGGGCCAGGTGCGGCACTGCTGCGGCCGATCTTCGTACACTAAGCACCCTTGGCGCTTGTCGTAGAAGACGCAGTCGTAGTCGGGCTTCTCGCACAGGCTGACCAACCCGTCGGGCAGCACTCGCGTGTAATCGCGACGAAACCGGTCTTCGTCGAGCTCTACCCGCGCGGCCAATGCGCTGATCTCTTCATCGTCGACCGCCACGGTCCCCGTAAAACCGCTGCAGCAATTGCCGCAGCGGGTGCACTCGAAGCACAGGCCATAGCCGTACCAAGCTCCCCTCATCGTCGTCCCCTACTCCCCATGGGATCGCGTCAGGGCGGCGCGCATGCGTTGCGACCATTCCGCCAACGACACCTGCAGGTAGCGGCCCTTTTCTTGCGGCGTGCGACTGATCGGCCCCTCGTTGCCGGGCTCGACGTGGACGCTCACCAGCACCGGGCCGACCCGGGCGAGAACCTCGTCGAGGCGCTGCTCGTAGGCATCGGCGTCGCTGAACTCGAACACGTGTTCGAAGCCGACGCCGCGGGCCACGGCGCCGAAGTCGGTGCGGCCGGCCGCCGGCACCGATTGGTTGCCGGTGATCTCGTAGGTACCGTTGACAATCACGAACAGGATGAGATTGTCGACGCCCGACTCGACGATGGTCGCCAGCGTGCCGAGGCTCATCAGCATGCTGCCGTCGCCGTTGAGGCAGATCACCTTGCGTCGCGGTTGCGCCATGGCGATACCGAGCGCCAGATCAGCGGCATGCCCCATGGCGCTGTCGGCTGAGGCGAAATCCAGGTCGCTGTCGGAGAACTCGACCCACGGCCGTACGACGCTCATCGTCGTAACGACGGCCTCGTCGGTGCGCCGCCGCGCCAGGGGCTCGAGAAGCTGTCGCGGGGTCAGCATCGGCTCAACTCAATGCCTGCGGCAACAACACGGCATGCGGGCGCATTTCGGCCCGTGCCCGCGCGGCGGCGGCAGCAAGGCTGTCGACGTCCTCGTCCGCTGCGTACACGACGTGCGGCACGTTCCACGCCGACAACGTCGACTCGGTAATCACCGCCACGGAATCGATGTCGGCGCGCTTCATGATGTGCGACATGTCGGCGGGCGTGTCGCGCGCCGCTCGAATCTCGGCAGCGTGGGCCTCCAGCTTCGCCCGGCCGCGCACGCCGATCAGAAGCAGCAGCGGCACACCCATGCGGAACGCTGTGCCGCGCAACGCATCGCCGCTCTCGAGCAAACCCGTATTCTGCATCAGTACGACCGGCTGCCCACCGCCGAGCCACAGGCCCGAGGCCACCGCCACCGCCTCACCTTCACGGGTAACCGTCAGCAAGCCGACGCGCGGATCGCTTGCCGCCAGCTCGAACAGTGCCGCGGAGCCGTTGTCCGGCAGACCCACGAGGTGAGTAACGCCCAGCTGCACCAAGGCATCGAGCAATACGACCGCTGAAACCCGCGCTGAATCCGTCGCTGCAGACATCAGCTCGGACTATCCAGGGACCACGATCGCTGCCGCCATCTCCACTTCAACTGTTCAACTCTCAGCCGGTTCGGAGATCACGACCGGGCTCTCGCTTCCGACGCGCTCGTCGATCGCCGCCGCCAGGCGATCGAAGTCGACGCCGAGGCGGCGCGCCGTGCCGACGGCCAGAGAGGTTGTGGCTACGCCGGAGACGAACTGATATGTCGAGCTCTGGACGTCGTCGATTTCGACCTGCAGAAACTCCAGGTCTTCGATCGGCGGGTCGATTTCCAGGTTCTTGGCGATGTCGAGAAAGTGAGTGGTAATGAACGCCACCGGCGAGACTCTGCGCAGCAGGCGCAGCACCATGGAGATGATCTCGGCCGCCTCTGAAGGGTTGGTACCCGAGCACAGCTCGTCGAGCAGCACCACGGTGCGCGGCGTGATGCTCTGAAAGAGCGAGCGGATGCGCAGTAGCTCGGTGCCCAACCGCCCCTCGGTGAGGTCGGCGCCATCCTGATGCACGAGCGACGCGAACATCGAGCTCGCGAGCGGCAGTCGCGCCGCGGCAGCCGACGTATAGAGGCCCGATTGGCCGAGGACCTGCACCAATCCCAAGGCCTGGAGAAGTCGCGTCTTGCCGCCCGAGTTCGGACCCGTAAGGATCGTCACCGCCTCGGCGCTCACCGGAGCGACGGCGCACGGCACCGGCGGCCCTTGCGTTTGCAGCAGCAACGGGTTGAAAAGCCCACGCAGCGCCATGCCCTGGTCTTCCTTGACTTCCGCCAGCGCCACTTCGAACCCTGCGGCCCGGGCCCGCGTCGCGAACTCGCGTGTCACCAGGTAGACCTCGAGGTGGCCGAGGACTTGAATCATGGTACTCAAGGACGGCGCGATTTTCTTGTAGACGTCGTGGACCACGCGGTTCACCAGCTCGCGCTGCGTGAAGTTGACACCACGCCAGCGCAGGCGAATCATCGCCAGCCAACGGGTCCAGGGCGAGCTGTAGAACCGATTGCCGTCGTTATCTGCGAGCTCGTCGACTTCCAGGTTGCGAATTCGCCCGTCGGCGCCGATGCGGATCTGCAAATCCAGGCGCGTGTAGTTGTCCTCGTAGTCCAGCAGAGCTTCGAGCGTCTGATTCTCCGGCGACGCCTTGATCTCCAGGGCGACCTCGTGGAGGCGGCGCAGCCCCGAGCTCGCCTCCGAGAATTCCGACATCATGTAGTTGATGACCTGGTGTAGCTGTCGCAGGGCGTCCAAACGCAAGCTGGTGCTGTCGAGCAATGTTTGCGTATGCGTGCTCTTGAGCTGGTCCAGGAGGGTTACCAGGTCGGCGTAGAGCGTCTCGACCCTGGCGCGAATCACAGGGTCCGACTCGATCTCCACCACGATCGCCTGGCGAAATGCGATGGTCGCAGCGTCCAACGGGGGTTGCGATAGCACCCGCAACACGAAGGGGACGTGAATCGGATAGTCGCGATCGTTGACGGTCACCTCGCCAATACCGCGCAAAAATTCCTTCACGTAGAGGTCGTTGACGAAAAATTCGGCCTGCCACGTAGGCTCCGGGAGCGGGATGTCACGCAGTCCTTCGTCGATGCTGCGACTCTCGTTGCGCCCCAGGAACGCCATCTCGAGCAGCTCGAGAAGAAACTGGTCATCGACACCGGCGTGCGGCCGATCGTGCAGCAGATCTGGTAAAGGAATCACGTGAGCTTCACCGCGGCGTTGTCGTTGGATGAGGTGTGACGCGACGATCGCTGCGTCGAGCCCGCTAACGATTCTAGCCCGAACTTCTAAGCGCGTCGCGGCTGCGCCCGCACGTTGGCGCGGGCTAGCGGGTGATCGCCGCCAGCACTCTGCCGATCGTCTCGTTGACGTAGCCGTTGGAACCACGCGGGCTCGGTCCCAGCCGCACTACGACCATGTCCGCCGAAGGG
>CBDUXW010000382.1:0-3925 GCA_965371275.1 uncultured bacterium
CTCCGGACGCCGGCGATGCGCAGGCACCGGCACCCAACGATCCCTCCGGCCAGGCGCAGGACGACACCGGTCCCGGTCAGTAGGCTACGTTCAACTCGATGTGTTCGCCTTGCCTGCCGAGGTGGCGGAATTTGGCAGACGCGCATGGTTGAGGGCCATGTGAGCTTCGGCTCGTGGGGGTTCAAGTCCCCCCCTCGGCACTTTGAAACGAGGTAAGAGATGTCTTCCCAACTGAGCGCGCGCTCACGTCGGGTGGTGCTCGCCAAGCCGCGCGGTTTTTGCGCCGGCGTGGTGCGCGCCGTGGACATCGTGGATCTGGCGCTCGAAATGCACGGGCCGCCGATCTACGTGCGGCACGAGATCGTCCACAACCAATACGTCGTGCGCGATTTCGAGGCGCGCGGGGTGGTGTTCGTCGACCAGATCGAGGAAGTGCCCGACGCCGGCCTGGTGATCTTCTCGGCGCACGGCATTCCGCCCGAGGTACGCGAGGAGGCCTCGCGGCGGCGCCTCAGGAGCATCGACGCCACCTGCCCGCTGGTCACCAAGGTGCACGACGAGGCGCTCAGATATGTCGCTGAGGGCTACCACATCCTCCTCATCGGCCACGCCGGCCACGTCGAGGTGGAGGGCACGATGGGCCACGTGCCCGACCACGTCACGCTGGTACAGACAGAGGAAGAGGCCGCGACCGTAGAAGTGCCGACGCCTGAGCGGGTGGCGTTCCTGACCCAGACGACGCTGTCTGTCGACGACGTGGCGGGCGTCTTGGCGGTGCTGCGGCGCCGCTTCCCCGACATCGTGGGTCCGGCGAAGGACGACATCTGCTACGCCACGCAGAACCGACAGGTTGCCGTGAAAGACATGTTGGGCGACGTCGACGTGGTCCTCGTGGTAGGGGCGCCGAACTCGTCGAACTCCAATCGCCTCGTCGACGTGGCCAAAGCCACCGGAGTGCCGGCTTATCTGGTACAGACCACCGACGACATCAGGCCCGAATGGCTCGAAAGTGTCGACACCGTGGGCGTGACCGCCGGCGCTTCCGCCCCCGAGACGCTGGTGATGGACATCGTGAACGCCGTCCGCGGGCCGCAAGGCGAGGTGGAAGAGCTCGACGGTCCCGAGGAGCGGGTGCACTTCCCGCTGCCGGTGGAGATCGACGACGAATTCCGTCGTCGCGGCCTGGATCCGGAAACAGCGACCGTCGGGTTTCGGGAGCGGTGGTATATACCGAGCTAGTCGGGGGACTACATCATCCGCTTGAGGAGCGTCGCTGCTTGCTTGTCGGTCAGTCCGATGTCGCGATGGGCGATCGGGCCACCGTCTTCCAGCACCGGCTCCGAGTCGCCCAGTGTCGGGCGATCGACCTCGAAGAACTTGCCGATGTAAATTTCATCGCCCCAGACCATCGCCCGCTCGCACGCCGACTTCCAATCAGCGGCGTCGTGTCCCTCGTCCTCGAGCTTGCGCACGCGGGGCCGGAAAAAGGCGTAGTCGTTGTCGTGGTTGAAGGTCACGCAGGGGCTGAAAATGTCGATCAGCGAGAAGCCACGGTGCTCGATGGCGGCCTTCATCAGCGATTGCAAATGCTTCGGGTCGCCGGCGTAGCCCCGGGCCACGTACGTCGCGCCGTTCATGATCGCCGAGTTGATCGGGTTGAGCGGCTGCTCGACGTTGCCGAACGGCGTCGACTTGGTCTTCATGCCGATCTCGCTGGTCGGCGAGATCTGGCCGGTGGTGAGCCCGTAAATCTGGTTGTTCATCACCAGATAGGTGAGATCCACGTTGCGCCGCGCGATGTGGGTGAGATGGTTGCCGCCGATGCCGTAGCCGTCGCCGTCGCCACCGGTGCAGATGACGGTCAACTCGTGGTGGGCCAGCTTCACGCCGGTGGCCACCGGCAACGAACGACCGTGGAGCGTGTGCATGCCGTAGGTATTGAAGAAGCCGGGAAAGTTCGACGAACAGCCGATGCCGCTGACCGTGATGATCTCGTGCGGCTTCAGGCCGAGGTCGGCGACGACCGTCTGCAACGAGCGCAGGACGCCGAAGTCGCCGCAGCCGGGGCACCAATCAGGGTCGACCTTGCCCTTGAAGTCCTTTGAAGTAACTGCAAGCGGTGCCGCTACGTTTGTTTCGTTCATCTTGTGCCTCGCGTCATTATTCGGAGCACCGATTACACCATGATCTCGTGCGTCGGAACATACATACTGGTCGCGCCGGCCAGTTGCTCCTGGACGCCGGCCACGATGTGATGCGGCATGAACGGCTCGCCGTCGTACTTGCGAATGTGGCCGTCGGCCGCGAAGCCTGTTTCGCCGCGCAGGTAGCGGGCGAACTGACCGCTCTGGTTGTTCTCGACGATGATCACCTTCTTGGATTTCTCCAGCGCCGTCACGATCTCGTCGCCGTGCAGCGGCACGATCCATTTCACCGGCAGGTGGTTGACCGTTACGCCGAGGTCAGCGAGCTGTTCGCAGGCCTCGTGAATCACGCCCCATGTGGAACCCCAGCCGACCAAGGTAATGTCGGCCTCGGCCGGGCCTTCGAGCACCGGCGGGGCGACGCGCGGCGCGATGCCGGTGAACTTGCGGGCCCGCTTCTCGACCATCGCCCGGCGCTTGTGCGGGTTGGTGAACTCGTCGGAGATGAGAACGCCGTCCTCGTCCTGCTCATCGGTGCCCACCACGTGCACGTAGCCCTCGAGTCCGGCGATGGCGCGGGGCGACACACCGCTATCGGTGATCTTGTAGCGCTTGTAGCCGCCACCCTCGCGGGTCGCCGGATCGGCGAGACCGTTGCCCGCCGGCTTGCCCTCGGTGATCAGCTCGCCGCGGTCCATCTCCGGATGCAGGTTGATGGCGTCCGGGTCGACGCTGAACGTGCCCTCGGAGATCAACAGGTCGGAGAGGACGATGCCCGGGCACTGTGCGGCGTCACAGAGGTTGAAGATCTCCGGGATCGTGTCGAATGCGTCCAGCGCATTCTTCGGTGCCACAATGAAGCGCTGGAAGTCGCCCTGGCTGGCGCCCAGCATTTGCCACAGGTCGGCCTGCTCCGTCTTCGTCGGCACCCCGGTCGATGGCCCGGCGCGCTGGACGTTGATGTACACGACGGGAATCTCCATCATGGCGGCGGCGCCGATGGCCTCGGTCATCAGCGCAAAACCACCGCCGGAAGTGGCGCACATCGCGCGCGCCCCGGCGTGGGCGGCGCCGATGACCATGTTGGCGACGCTGATCTCGTCCTCGAGCTGGCGCACCATGATGTCCAGCTCATGCGCGTTGTTGGCCATCCAGTGCAGCACGCCGGTGGCCGGGCTCATCGGATAGGCGGCGTAGAACTTGACGCCGGCGGCGGCGCCGCCCATGGCCAGCGCTTCGTTGCCCGACCACACGGCGTAGTTCTTGTCGCCGGCGGGCGCCGGGTCAGGGAAGGCCTCGAAGTTGTCGTTCGTGTAGGCGTACGCGGCCCTCGCGGTGTTGACGTTCAGGTCGATGACGTCCTGACCTTTGCGTTCGAAAAGCTCGGTCAGCACCGTCTCCAGTGCTTCGAAGTCGATACCCATCAAGGCTGTCGAGGCGCCGATGAACGCCGTGTTCTGCAGCAGCTTGTTGGGATTGCTGTCGGTCAGCTCGCCCACCGGCAAGGCGACCAGCGTGACGCCCTCGGGAGCCTCTCCGGATTCGACGTTGTCGCTGTTGAAGATCGCCCGGGCGCCGGGCCCGAGAATCGGGAGGTGGCGAGTCAGCGTGTCCTGGTTCAGACACATCAGCAGGTCGATCTTGTCCCCGTGGCACGGCGGTTCGACATCGCTGACGCGCACCGTGAGCAGAATGTGGCCGCCGCGAATGATCGACTGGTAGGCGTTATATGCGTGAATTTGCAGCCCGCGGCGCACGAACATGCGTGCCAGGATGTTGCC
>CBDUXW010000383.1:0-3919 GCA_965371275.1 uncultured bacterium
CCTGACACCGCGATTCCCGATGCCGGCACTGACCCGAACGCAACCGGCGCCGGCGCCGCAGCGACACTCCCGGATCCCGCCAACCCGGGCGCCGGTAGCGATCCCGGAGCAAACGACCCGCAGCCGCCCCCGCCGCCCGACCCGGAGGCGACGCGCGAGTACTGGCAGGCACGGTTGCAGCCGCTCAACGACGAGATCGCGCGCATCGATCGCGAGATCGCCGCCTTGCGGACGCAGGGCACCGCCCAAGCTCAACGCGATATCGACCGCGGCGAGGCCCGGCGGACACAGCTTCAGTCGCAGATCGACACGATCGTGACGGACGCAAGGCGCAGAGGGATTCCCGCGGGCTGGCTCCGGTAGTCTGCAACCGAGACGCAGGCTGCAGCTACGACAATCCCGGGTCAACGTTCCGATTGACAATCAGCGGTCGGCCCCGCGATTGTTTGGGCAAGCTGCGTGACGCCACGCAGCCGCCGCGCCTCTTTCAGCACAAGACCCGGAGCTTGGAATGAACTCGCCTACCGACGCCACACCCCGCCCCGAAGTGGAGACCCGCATCATCCACCCGGCGGCGCTCGAGCACCCGCGACCTCACGTCGCGCACGCCATGACGCCGCCGATCTGGCAAACCTCCACGTTCTACTTCGACCATCCCGAAGACGCGGCCGAAGCCGGTGCCGCGATGCGGCCGGAGACGTTCTATTCGCGGTACGGCAATCCCAGCTTCACCCCGGTCCAGGAGGTGGTCGCCGACCTGGAAGGCGCCGCAGCCGGATTGGTTACGGGCTCGGGGATCGGCGCGATTAGCCTGGCGTTCCTCGCGCTCCTCGAGTCGGGAGACCACGTGGTAGCCCAGCGCACCCACTACGTCGGCACGACGCAGCTGTTCAAGCGTTGGCTGCCGCGCTTCGGCATCGAGGTGACCCTGGTCGATCAAAGCGACCCCGCGGCATTCGAAGCGGCGATTCAACCGCACACCCGGATGATCCACATGGAGTCACCGGTGAATCCAACTATGACGCTGACCGATCTGGGCGCCGTCGTCGCGATCGCCAAGCAGCGCGACATTCTCACTTCCGTCGACAACACCTTCGCCACACCGATCAACCAACGCCCCATCGAGTTCGGCGTCGACCTGGTGATGCACAGTGCCACCAAGTACCTCGGCGGCCACAGCGACGTGGTCGCCGGCGTCGTGGTCGGCAGTCAGGCACACATAGATGCGTTGTGGGAAGCCTTGATCGTGTACGGCATGGTGCTGCATCCATTCGACGCCTGGTTGTTGCTGCGCGGCCTCAAGACCCTTCCGATGCGCGTACGGCAGCACAACGCGAATGCTCTGCAGGTGGCGGAGTTCTTGGCGGGCCACGCGCGGATCGCCCGGACCCACTACCCCGGCCTGGCCACACACCCACAGCACGAGCTCGCCCAGCGCCAGATGCACGGTTACGGCGGTATGGTGTCGTTCGAGATCGACGGCGATTACGACGACGCCCGCCGCTTCGCCAGTAAGCTCGAGCTCATCAGGCGGGGCGTAAGCCTCGGCGGCGTCGAGACCCTGGCGACCCACGCCGCCTCGATGGTGTTCGGCCACCTGAGCGCCGAGGATCGCCGCGATGCCGGCGTCCTGGACAACCTCGTGCGGCTGTCGGTCGGCCTCGAATCGCCCAACGACGTGATCGCCGACCTCGAGCGGGCGCTGTGATCCGAGCGCCGGGGCGACGCTGGCGCCACCCCGGCCGCTCAGACCCCCGCCTGCCCCGAGGGGCTTGACCGCGCGTAACGCGCTGAGGACAGGCGTCTGATAGTTAACGTAGATCTATCAAAACTTTCGACTAGTTGAAGAGCGCTTAGATAAGCTATGAAGCTATTTTTGTGATCATTTGTAACTCTGACTCTGCACGCTTACGCAAAATAAATCGAAGGGTAGTTGACCATAGATGTGCAGCGCTGATCAGCCGTCGATGGCGACAGGTCGCCCGCAGCGCCGTTGATAGCGGCGTCAATCGGTGGGTTACCGAGCCCGCTTGGGTCCGAAGGCTGTTTGCAGCAGCGCCTGGTCGAATCCCTCCGGCACCGCACCGTCGGCCGCGAACTGGTAGAGCGCCGCGACCAGGATTCCTTGCAGCGCGGCGGACGCGGCCATGATTACAATCCACAGCGCAACGCTGATCGTGACTCCGGTCGCGAGCGCGGCGGGAGCGCCAATCATGGCGCCGGCCGCCGCCGGTATCGTGGCCACGAGAACCGCGCCGAACATCACGAAACCCATGCCGACACGCGATACCATCGCCTCGCCCCAACTGCGCCGTAGCACCTGGGCAGATCGCTTCAACGCTTCGAAGGGCCCGACCCGTTCCACGACCAGCACCGGCACCACGAAGTAGGTGGCGACGCTCCACGCGGCGCCGACGAGGCCCGTTACCAGGCGGCCCAGACCCTCGACCCGCGCCTCGACGAGACGCAGGATGAAACCCACCGTCGCCGACAGCAGCGCCCAGGCGAAGATCTTCGGCAACAGCGCCACGGCGGCACTGACGCCGTCTCCGACGGTGGGGTCGCCGCCGCGCAAACGCTTGAGCGCGCAGGCCACGATCGCCACGTTGAAAAACACCATCACGAAGTAATTGGCGAAGTAGAAGCTGAAGACGAGCACATAGACCAACGGATCGGATGGGGCCTGATCCGACCGGCCCAGCGCTTCGACGTAGCCTCCCATCCACAGAGGCACCAGGAAGCTCGCTGACACGGCAATCGCCGCGATCATACTCATGACCGGGAACAACAGCAGTTCCTTGTCGAGCATCAATACGTGCAGACTCTGTTTCGTCAGCGCCCACCCGGTAGCTATTCGCCGTCCGATTGACATGCTCACCTCTACGCGTTCAAGGGTGATCGTGGAGCCACAGGCTTAGCTCGGCTTGCACGGCCCGGGGCGGCAACCGTTCAGAACCGGCTGCACGGAATCGCTGCCTGGTCGGCACGGCCGCGGCTGGCTACGGCGATCGTGGGTTTCCTCTTGCTCGTCTCCGTCATCGCCGCTGCCGGGCCGGCACGGTCGCGGCCGGCTGTCGACCCGCCAGGCGCTATCTCCGCCGCCAACGCCGGGCTTGCAGGGCCCCGGGCGAAAGGTGTCGTCGGTGTCGCCGACGCGGTCTTCGAACATCCGGTGACGAAAACCGCTGAGCGGCGCGCCGCCCACCAACTCGGCCAGCTCTTGCTTCAGCACGTTGCCGACCGCAACGAACTTCGAGAACACGCACGGGAACGCATCGCCCTGGGAGTCGACGCACAGACGGCCTTCCCAGCACGCGCCGCACAAGTCGCCTTCCGGCGACGCGTTGGGCGCGTGGTCGAAGCCGCGGCCGATGCCCCGCACGACGTCGGCGCCCATGGTATCGACGCCGATGCGCTCGAGCATCTTCATCGTCTCGTCGACGTGGGCCGCGTTGTCGTCCATCACGATGACGCCGGCGCGGGTCGGTATGCCGAGCTCGACCATCGCCCGAATGCCGGCAACCGTCTTGTGAAAGCTACCGGCACGGCCGGTGATCTTGTCGTGTACCTCGGCGCTGTCGCAATAAATCGAGAACGCCACACGGGCGCCGCAATCACGCAACGTTCGCAGCAATTCCGGCCGCAGCACGGTGGCGTTGGTGTACACCTCGCAGAACTCGAAACCGGCGCTGCTGGCGTAGCGCACCAGCCGCGGAAGGTCAGGATGAATCGTCGGCTCGCCACCGATGAACTGCACACCACGACAACCCATATCGCTCGCTTGATCCATCACCCGGCACCAGTCACTGAACAACATGTTTCGGTCGAGTGGTAGATGCGGCGTGGAACCGACGTAGCAGTGGCTGCACGAGAGATTGCACTTCTCCGTGATCTCGAGCCACAGGAAATCGAGCCCGTG
>CBDUXW010000384.1:0-3910 GCA_965371275.1 uncultured bacterium
GTCGCACTCGTCGCGGTTGTATCGCCCGCCGGCCCGGCAGCCGCCGCCGGCACCACCTGCGTGCGTATTGCCCGGTCGATGCGCAGGTCGTCGAGTGATACGAAACGCAGCACCGGGTGCTCCGCGTCCCAGCCCGAAACCTGCGGCGCGTTCACCACCTCGAGCGCCGGCGCCAACCAGGGCACGTCGGGCGGCAGAAACAGCAGGGCCGGGCCGCGCGGCGGATTGCGGGGTGCAAAGCGGTCGAAGACGTAGAGGTCGGCGACGACGCTGTCGGTGTACGTGTCCGGCGTCAGGAACTCCAAGTTGATGCGCGGCTCGACGCCGAGCGCCGTTTCCAGAAAGACGCTCCCCGGACTGACCAGGGCGATACGCATGCGGCTGCGGACCGGCAGGTACGAGTAGGCGTAGTCGTCGGCGCCGAAGGCGTCGCGGTCGGTGGTGATCGCGACGCGCACAGGACCACGGTTGAAGGACTGCAGGTCGACCGTGCGTCGATACGATTCGCCGGACGCCAAGTTGATCGTTTCACCGAGGCGACTGTCGCCGCTGCCGCTCAGCCGGATATCGACCTCTTTCGGGCCCGGCGAGTTGTTGGTTACCTCGAGAAACGCCTGGTACATGAGCGGCGTCGCCGGCACCGAGCGAATCTCGAACGCTGTGATGCCGACGTTGTCGGCCGCCTCGAACACCGAAATAACGCCGGCCTCCGGAGGGACGTCGGAAACCATGACGCCATCGGTGATGAAGTGCACCTCGGCATCGCCGGCGGCCAGCGACGGGAAGTGCGTGTCGCCGCCGAGTGACACCGTCAGGTTGTCGAGTACATCGAGGGCGGCGCGCCGGTCCGACGGCTCGGTCGGCGGCGCCTGGCCGGCCGTGTCGACGATCATGAACTCGCTGGCGGCACCGCCCTGCATCAAGAGGGCGCGCGCCTGTCCGACGGCGTGCTCGAAGCGGGTATAGCCGTCGGCCGTACGCGTTGCCATGGTCGCCGAATTGTCGACGACGATGGTCATATCGCGGCGCTCATTGCCCACCGAGTCCATTTCGGGCCGCCCGAGCGCCATGGCCACGGACAGGCCGATCGCCAGCGCCACGATCAGCGACACCCACCAGCGCAGGCGGTCGAGCCAGTTGCTGCGTCGCTTCTCGCGCAACAGCCGGTCCCATAACAGCTTCGACGGCACGATGACGATTTTCGGCGGCGGCTTGAGCCAGTAGAGCACGCCGACCGCGGCAGCCGTCGCCGCCAGCAGCAGTCCCGCCATCGCCGGGCTCAACGAAAGAAAGTTCATCCGAGAAACCTACCCTGGCGGAAAACCTGCAGGATCAGGTCTTCGAAGGGAACGTCGGTGCACGTGCGCACGTAGCCCCAGCCATACTTGCGGCAGTAGCCGTTGATCTCCTCGCAGTGCTCTTCGAACTTTTCAGCATAGGCGTCGAGCAAGCCGGGCGTCACCTTGATGCGCTCGGAAGTGCCGAGCTCGGAGTCCTGCAGCAACACCTCGTCGGGCAGATTGGGGCGCAGCTCGTCGTCGCTGTAAATCTGCACGGCGAACACATCCTGCTTGAAGTAGCGCACCATGTCGAACGCTCGGTCGACGCCGCTGTCGTCGAAGAAGTCCGACACGATCACCACCAGGCCGCGGCGGCGGCGCGCCGCGAAGAAGGTACGGAAAGCTGCGTGCATCGACGTCACGCCGCGCGCCTGCACCGACTCCAGAAAGCGAAAGCAGTGGAAGATCTGCTGCTTGCCCTGGCGCGCCGACATCTCCTGGGCGACGCCGTCGGCGTAGGCAATGATGTTGACCCGATCGAGGTTGAGCAGCCCGATGTAACAGAGCGCCGCGGCAATCTTGCGAGCGTAGTCGAACTTGATCGGATCGCCGTGATCCATCGACTTACTGGCGTCGAAGAAGATGTAGATCGGCAGGTCGGCCTGCTCCTCGAACATCTTGAGGAGGAGCTTGTCGAGCCGCAGGTAGGTGCGCCAGTCGACGTTCTTGGTGTCCTCACCGGGGACGTACTGGCGAAAGTCGGCAAACTCGATGCCGGAACCCTTCGTCTTGGCACGGTGCTCGCCGTGCATATGGCCCGGAATCATGCGGCTCGAGATGATGTTCAGGTACTCGAGCTTCTTCATGAATTCTTCGTCGAAGAGGGTTCCGTTGTCGCTCATCGCTCAAGTACCTGCCCGGCCGCCGGGCCGGCGGGGAGATGACGGCTCAGGTGCCGGGGTTCCCTTCGCCTACGACTTCGGCTCGGGGGTGTCGTTCATGATGCCCCTCAGAATGTCGTCGGTGTCGACGCGCTCGGCCTCGCCCTCGAAGTTGAGCAGGCACCGATGACGCAGCGCCGGCAGCATCATGGAGCGAATGTCCTCGCACGATACGTGCACGCGGCCGTTGAGCAGCGCGTTCACCTTGCCGCCGATAACCAGCGTCTGCGTGCCCCGCGGGCTGGCGCCGAAACGCACATAGCGATTGGTCATCTCATGGGCGAAGGGCGTATCCGGATGCGTCCCCATGGTCAATCGAATCGCGTAATCCTGCACCGGGCGCGCGATGGTCACCGAGCGCGCCGTATCGCGCATGTCGAGGATTTGCTCCTGGTTGAGAACCGTCTCGGCGGTGGGCTCTTGCCGCTTCGTGGTGCGGTCCATGATCTCGTGCATGTCGTCGGGCGGCGGGTAGCCGATTCTCAGCTTGTAGAAGAACCGATCGAGCTGCGCTTCCGGTAGCGCGTAGGTGCCTTCCATCTCGAGCGGGTTCTGCGTTGCCAGCACGAAGAACGGCGGATCCAGCCGGTGCGTCGTCTTGCCGACGGTGACGGTGAGCTCCTGCATGGCCTCGAGCAACGCCGACTGCGTCTTGGGCGTGGCGCGATTGATCTCGTCGGCGAGCAGGATGTTGGTGAAGATCGGGCCCTCCTGGAAGTCGAGGAACTTCTCGCCGGCCTCGTTCTCGTGCACCACGTCGGAGCCGACGATGTCGCCGGGCATCAGGTCGGGCGTGAACTGAATGCGCGAGAACTTCAGATGCAGCACATCGGCGACGGTGGCGACGATCTTGGTCTTGCCGATGCCGGGGATGCCCTCCAGCAGTACGTGGCCCTTGGACAACAGGCTGATCAACGTGCCGTCGATGATCTCCCGATTGCCGACGATGACCTTGTTGATCTCGCCTCTGACTTTCTCGAACTGCTCGGAAAAGAGGGCTATCTGGTTGTCGATGATGTCGGTTGTCATTGGTTCTCGCGTGGCTTGATGGCCAGGAAGTAACGTTTCACGAGGTTCCGATAGCGCCACGGGATGCGCTCGATGTTGAGCGCCGAACCCTCGGCGTAACTCGACGGGCCTCGCACGTTTCGGTACTGGATGATCGAATCCTGCTGTCTGCTGGCCTCTTGAAAGATGTCTTCGGGGTCGATTTCTTCGATTTCGTCTTCGGACGTCTGCTCGTCGATGACTTCCATTTCGAGCTGCACGTCGAGCGTCGTCGGCGCGCCGAGCTCCATCTCGCCGCCGGTCGGATCGCTCGTAGCGTGCCCCGCGGGCCCGCCCTCCTGTGACGGGTCGCCGGACTCGCCGCTGCTCGCCGACTTCTGTACCTCGTCGGACGGCATGGCCATGGCGCCTTCCTGACTCTCACCGCTTTGCTGGTCGGACGCCATCATCTGTTGCGACATTTGTTGCTGCGCCATCTGTTGCTGGCCCATTTGCTGCTGCATCGCCTGCATCTGCTGCGATGCCTGATTCATCATCTCCTGGGCGTCCATGCGCTGCGACATGGATTCGAGCGCATCGGCGGCGTCCTCCAACGACTGCTCCGCGTCCGCCATCTGGTTGTTTTCCATGTTCTCGGCGGCCTGCCGCAGCGCTTCCATGAGCTCTTCCATGCTCTGCTGG
>CBDUXW010000385.1:0-3899 GCA_965371275.1 uncultured bacterium
AACACCGTGCCACCGTCTGTCATTTTTTCGTCCGTCGGTTGTGACGAACCGCTGATCTGGTCGTTCGGTCCCGAGCAGATCCGCCGCATTGCGGTGGTAACAGGTCGCGGCTGCAGCTTCTTGGACGACGCCGTGGCCGCGGGCGCCGACTGCTTCGTTACCGGCGAACCGGTGCACGAGGCATATCACGCGGCGCGCGACCATGGCATTCATTGTTTGTTCGGTGGGCACTACGCCACCGAGGTCTTCGGCGTGAAAGCCGTGGGCGAGTGGCTCGCTGAGCGCTTCGGTGTGGTCACGGTGTGGATCGAGCACCCGACGGGAATCTGAGCGATGGACTACACATTGAGGCGCCTCGAGACGTTCGAGGAATACAAGGCGTGCGAGCGGATTCAGACCGAGGCGTGGGGATTTGCCGACGAAATAGACGTCATTCCGCAAACGAATCTGGTCACCGCCCAGAAATGGGGCGGTCTGGTCCTCGGTGCATTCGACGCCGACGACGAGTTGCGCGGTTTTTGCTACGGATTCCTCGGTCGTGACAAGCAGGGTCGCTTGCTGCACTGCTCGCACATGCTCGCCGTCGATGGCGAAGCGCGAAACACGGGCCTGGGCACGCGACTGAAGTGGGCGCAACGGGACATCTGTGTTGCGGAGGGGCTCGCGATCATGGTGTGGACGTTTGACCCGCTCGAGTCGAAGAACGCTTGTCTGAACTTCGGCAAGCTCGGCGGGCTGGCCGATCGCTACGAAGTCGATCTCTACGGCGAGACCACGAGCAAGCTGCACTCTGGCACGAGCACCGATCGTCTGACGCTCACGTGGATGTTAGATTCGCCGCGCGTTGCGGCGCGCCAAGAAGATCGACCTTCCGAGTTATTCAAGTCGCTGGCTGCCGGTGAGGTCGATGCGCCGTGGGCATTGCAGGCCGATGGTTGGGCGCCCGGCGAGCCGACCCTCGACCTCGATGCCGACCGCGTGCGGTGCGAGATTCCGGGCAGCGTCCAGGAGGTGAAGGAACACGACCGAGGAGCCGCGACCGCTTGGCGGGAGGCAACGCGGGCTGTGTTTACCGGATACTTTGCCAAAGGATATTTCGCTCGCGAGTGTGTCCGCACCCGGATGGACGATCGCGGCGAGTCGAAGACCGTTTACCTGTTCGAGCGCGGCGAGCTCGAAGTCGATGGCGTTCAGGAGTAGTCGATGAAGATCGATTCGTTGGAGCTTTTTTGGATCAAGATGCAGATGGTCGGGCAATTCACGACTTCGTTCGGAACCACCCAGGAGCGCGAGATCCTGCTCGTCAAGGCATCGGCCGACGGCGTCAGCGGTTGGGGCGAGTCAGGCGCTGACGGCGTGCCGATGTACTCGTACGAAACGGCGGCGATCGGCTGGAACATCATCGAGAACTTCGTGGCACCGGTGGTGCTGGGCGAAGACTGGCCGGCGGAGGGTACGGCGACGGCCTACGCCAAGCACTTTGCCGCATGGCGCTGGCACCCGATGGCTCGTGGCGCCGTCGAAGAGGCGTTGTGGGATCTCGAAGCGGTACGCCGGGGCATCTCACTGCAGAGCTTGTACGCCAACGGGCGCGCCACCAACGAGCGCATTCCGGTGGGTATCTCGCTCGGCATCCAGAAGGACTTCGAGGTGCTGGCCGATCAGATCACGGACGGCCTCGGGCAGGGCTACCAGCGCATCAAGCTGAAGATCGAGCCCGGCATGGACGTCAACGTCGTCGAGCCGGTGCGCGAGCGTTTCGGGGACATCCCCCTGATGGTCGACGGCAACTGCGGTTATCGACGTGACGACATCGACCACCTCAAGAAGCTCGATCCATTCAATTTGCTGATGATCGAGCAGCCGTTGGCGCACGACGATATCGAGGGGCACAAGGAGCTGCAGGCCGAGATCGAGACGGCGGTGTGTCTGGACGAGGCCATCCACTCGCCGCGCCACGCACAACGCGCGCTCGATGCCGAAGCCTGCCGGATCATCAACATCAAGGCGTCGCGGCTCGGCGGCCGCGCCGCGGCGCTGGCGGTGCACGATCTGTGTGCGGCGCGCGAAATTCCGGTCTGGTGCGGCGGCATGCTCGAGTCGGGAATCGGCCGCCTGCACAACATCGCGCTGGCCTCGTTGCCGAACTTCCTGATGCCCGGAGACCTGTCGGCGTCGAAGCGTTACTGGCGTGAGGACATCATCGAGCCAGCGGTGGAGGTGGCGGACGACGGCTATGTCACGGTGCCCGACGGCGTCGGGCTCGGGTACGAGGTCCTGGAAGATCGGATCAAGGACAACTTGATCCGTTACGAGGAGTTTACGGCTTCGTAGAGTGGCAGCAGCACGCTGCTAGTATCTCGACGTGCAGAATCCAGGGCGCGTGGGCAAGAAGATGGGTCTTTTCGGCGTTCCACTCGCCGCGCTCGCGATCCTGCTGTTCGCCGACCTTTCTCCGGGAAATCCGGCAGTGACCCGCATGGCCGCAGTCGCCTTGCTGATGGCCGGTTGGTGGATCACCGAGGCGATTCCGATCCCGGCGACCGCGCTCCTGCCGGTGGCGCTCTTTCCCATCCTCGGCATCCTCGACGGCAGGGATACCGCCGCATATTACTTCAACGACACCATCTTCCTGTTTATCGGCGGCTTCATCTTCGCCCTCGCGATGCAGCGGTGGGAGCTGCATCGGCGCATCGCGCTGCGGATCATCCTGATCCTGGGGACCAGTCCCCGCCGGCTGATGCTCGGCTTCATGCTGTCGACCTGGTTCCTTTCGATGTGGATCTCGAACACCGCCACGACGATGATGATGGTCCCCATGGCGATCGCCGTCGTCTTGCAGTTTCGCGACCACTTTGGCAAAGAAAACGTCGCCGGGTACAGCGTCGGCCTGTTGCTCGGCGTCGCGTACTCGGCGTCGATCGGCGGCCTCGCCACCCTCATCGGCACACCGCCGAACCTCTCGTTCCGACGCATCTTGACCATCGTCTTCCCTGAGGCGCCGGAGATCTCGTTTGCCGCTTGGTTCTTTTTCGCGCTGCCGCTCTCGGTGGCCCTTCTCCTTCTGTGCTGGGGATTACTCGGCCAGCTCTTCGCCCGCGGCGCCGCATTGAAAGGAGGGCAGACCGATCTGTTCCGCGCCGAGTACCGCAAGCTCGGCAAGATATCGGCCGAGGAGCGCATCGTCCTGGTTCTTTTCGTGGTGCTCGTTGCCCTCTGGCTGTTCCGGCAGGATCTCTTCTTCATACCCGGCTGGACGCGCATCCTGCCGGAACCCGGTTTCGCCCGCGACGGTACCGTGGCGATCATCGTGGCTCTGCTGCTTTTCGTGCTTCCCGCTCCGTCGCGCCCGGGTGTGAGAATCATGGACTGGGAAACCGCCGTGAAGCTGCGCTGGGGGATCGTGTTGCTCTTCGGCGGCGGCTTCGCGCTCGCCGCCGGCTTTGCCGAATCGGGGCTCTCCGCCTGGCTCGGAGGCAGGCTCGCGACGCTTGGCGACCTCCCGCCGGTCGTTTTGGTGCTGGTTATCTGCACCACGATCACGTTCCTCACTGAGCTCACCTCGAACACGGCCACCGCCGAGATGGCGTTACCCGTCCTCGGAGCGCTTGCCGTCGCCATCGACGTGAATCCGTTGCTGCTGATGGTGCCGGCGACGCTCAGCGCCTCGTGTGCCTTCATGCTGCCGGTCGCCACGCCCCCCAACGCGATCGCTTTCGGCAGCGGCGAGATCAACATGAAAGACATGATGCGCGCTGGTCTCGTGCTCAACGTCGTCGGGATTCTGCTCATCACCGCGGCGATCTACGTGCTCGGCATTCCCGCTCTCGGCATCGACCTCGGCGCGATGCCCGCCTGGGCTCGATAGGCGGCAGATTCGGGCGCGGTCCCCGCATGAG
>CBDUXW010000386.1:0-3888 GCA_965371275.1 uncultured bacterium
CCTCTAGATGTTCTACAAGAGGATATGTTTGCTCCTGTAGATTGTCAAGGGGAACATGCGGCGCCGGCGTCGACTGCGCCGTAGACGTGCGCGACCAACTGTCGCCGGGGCAGTAGTATCCAGGGTGCACAACGAACCGAAGCGGCGGAACACACGATCGAGCGTCGCGCCGGTGGGGCGCCGACACACTCCAGACACGGAGTCTCCGACATGAAAATGAACCTCGTGAACATCGTTCTTGTCGCGCTGGCGCTGCACGCCGGCGTCCCCGGTATCGAAACCGAGGTAGCGAATTCCATGAGCTCCACTACCCAGCAGGACCTGTACGATCGCGTCGAACACGGCTACGCCGATAACAACGGCGTGAAGATCCACTACGCGGCGATCGGCGAAGGGCCGCTGGTCGTGATGATCCACGGCTTTCCCGACTTCTGGTACAGCTGGCGCGAGCAAATGGCGGCGCTGGAGGATCGATTTCGCGTGGTGGCCATCGACCAACGCGGCTACAACCTGTCCGACCAGCCGCAGGGTGTCGACAGCTACGCGATGCCGCTGCTGGTAAGCGACGTGGTGGCGGTAATCCGCTCTCTCGGCGAGGACAAGGCCATCGTCGTCGGTCACGACTGGGGCGGTATGGTGGCCTGGCAAACGGCGATCAACGCTCCCGATGTGGTCGACCGCTTGATTATCCTGAACCTCCCCCACCCCCGCGGTCTCATGCGCGAGCTCGCCAAAGGCGAAGAGCAGGCGGCCAACAGCGAGTACGCCCGCACTTTCCAGCAGGAGGGCGCCCACGAAGCATTGACGGCGGAAGGACTCACCTTTTGGGTGCAGGACCCCGCGGCACGGGCCCGCTACGTGGAAGCCTTCGAACGCTCCGACATCGAGGCCATGCTGCACTACTACAAGGCCAACTATCCGCGTGAGCCGTACCGTGAAGACACATCGCCGGTGGTCAAAGTGCAATGCCCGGTGCTGGTGATTCACGGCCTCGACGACCAGTTCTTGCTGGCCGGTGCGCTCGATCGAACCTGGGAATGGATCGACAATGACCTGACGCTGGTGACGATCCCCGGCGCCGGGCATTTCGTGCAGCAAGAAGCCACCGACCTGGTGAACCGCAGCATCGTGGCGTGGCTGAATCGCTGAGCGCCGGACGGGTGAAAGCCACCGGCGCGCGATCGGTGCGGAGCGCAACACGTGATTGACATCCCCGACCCGTATCGCGGCCTGTGCGCGTCGACCTACGACGCGTTGGTGCCGCCCGACGCCGTCGGCGACGTCGAGTTCTTTCGCTCGATGATCGCTGACGACGGCGAACCCGCCTTGGAGATCGCCTGCGGCACCGGCCGGCTGCTGTTGAAGTACCTCGCCGAGGGATTCGACATCGAGGGCCTCGACCTGTCGGCGGAAATGCTCGAGATCTGCGCGGCCAAGGTGCGGGCGGCGGGGCTGGAAGTCACACTGCACCGGCAAGCTATGCAGCAGCTCGATTTAGAGAGACGATTCCGGACGATCTTCATTCCCTACGCTACGTTTCAACTGCTTACGGAAGACGCGGACGTTGATGCATCGCTACGGCGCTTCCGAACCCACCTGACGCCCAGTGGACGACTGCTGCTACCACTGTTCCTTCCGTTAGAGGGCGACGTGGGTCAAGACGCGGCTCCCGAGGGCGAATGGCGGCTGCGGCGCGAATCCGACGCCGCGGACGGCGGCACGATCCGCTGCTGGGAGATGGCGTCGTACGACTTCGACGCGCAGGTCAAGCACTCACGGATGCGATTCGAGGTGGCGGACGACGCCGGCGACATCATCGAGGCGGAGGAACGCTCCCTCGGCATCCGCTGGTACACGCAGGAACAAATGGCAACACGCCTCGCGACTGCCGGCTTCACCGACGTCGAAGCGTTCAGCGGCCATTCCCGCGCGGCCGCGCAGCCCGACGATGCGTCGTTCACCTTTGTGGGACGGCGGTAGAAGGGGTCGGCGGGCGACAGCTCAAAGGAAACAGAGCAACTTGAACGCTGCGCACTTCCGGCCGTTGTTCGATATCATCCCGGCGCCCACTGCAAACACCACTGCTCCGAGGGATCGATGAGCGACGCGACCACTGCCGGCCCGTCAGCCGAGAAGAAACCGATTCATCTCAAGCGCAACACCATCGGCGGCGTCATCGGCAACGTTCTCGAGTGGTACGACTTCGCCGTCTTCGGCTACTTCGCACCAATCATCGGCGCCCAGTTCTTCCCCGCCACCGATCAGCTTGCAGCGCTGATCAACGCCTTCGGCGTGTTCGCCGCCGGCTACATGATGCGACCCCTCGGCGGCCTCATCTTCGGCCAGATCGGCGATCGCCTGGGACGCAAGCGCGCCCTGCAACTCTCGGTAATCATGATGGCGATTCCGACGACGTTGCTCGGACTGCTGCCGACCTACGCCAGCGTCGGAATTTGGGCGTCGGTCGGCCTTGTCGCTTTGCGCCTCGTGCAGGGCGTTTCAGTAGGTGGCGAGCTCATCGGCTCGATTTCTTTCATCACCGAGATCGCGCCACCGAAACGCCGTGGCCTGTACGGATCGTGGACGCTGTTCTCCGCCGTCGGCGGCATCATGCTCGGGTCTTTCCTCGCCACGCTCATGCATGTCGTGTTCGACGCGGAGACGCTCGCGGCCTGGGCGTGGCGCCTACCGTTCCTCGCCGGCTTCGTGATCGGCGCCTTCGGCCTGTGGATGCGCAAGGGCATGGTCGAGTCGCCCGATTTCGAAAGACTCGAGGAGGCCGGCGAGGTGGCCAAGAGCCCGGTGCTCGAAGCGCTGAAGCACCATCCGCGACAAATCGCCCATGTCGCCGCTCTGGTGGTCATGCAAGGCGGTGGGTTTTACATGCTGTTCGTATGGTGGCCGACGTACATGAGCCAGATCATCCAGCCGCCGATCGCCCATGCCCTCCTGGTGAATACCATCGCGATGGGCGTGGTCGTGGTGCTGGTACCGCTCGGCGGTTTGGCGTCCGACTACCTCGGACGCAAGCGAGTGCTGGGGTTCAGCCTGCTCGGCTTCCTCATCGTCGCCTATCCTCTATTCGTGCTGACCGACCACGGGCAGATGCTCCCGGCCCTCGGCGCACAACTGATATTCGCCGTACTGATGGCCGGCGTCTTCGGGCCCGGTCCGGCGGCGATGGTGGAAATGTTTCCCACTAGAACGCGGTTCAGCGGCATCGCCATCGGCTACAACGTGTCGCTGGCGATATTCGGTGGAACCGCCCCACTCGTGAGCACATGGCTGATCTCGCGAACAGGTGACATTGCCGCTCCGGCCTACTATCTAATGGCCATGGCGCTCATCAGCTTGGTGGCGGTACTGCTGCTTCGCGTTCCCCACGGCGAGAAGCTCACATGAGTCTGCTGTCGATCAAGGTTGTCGCGGCGTTCGCCATCATTGCCGTCGGCGTGATCGGTGGCGCAATTCCGATCGTCGCGCGGCGCTGGGAAGGCAGCCGCAAGCTGTTCTCACTGGGCAACGCCTTCGCCGGCGGCATCTTCCTCGGCGCCGGACTCATTCACCTGCTACCCGACGGCACCGCGAAGCTGGAAGGCGTGTCGGACTATCCGCTGGCCGGATTGCTGGCCGCGTTCAGCCTGGCGCTATTGCTGCTCATCGATCGCGTCCTTTTCAGCCACGACGACCTCGCGGGCAGCGCCAAGAACAAGGCGGCGCCGTACGTGCTCACCGTCGTCCTCTCGGTGCACTCGATCATCGCCGGTATTTCCCTCGGCCTGGAAACACACGTGTCGACAACGATCGTCATCTTGCTGGCGATCTTGTTTCACAAGGGCTCGGCCTCGTTCGCCTTGATGGTCAGCACGCACAAGTCCGGCATGGCGT
>CBDUXW010000387.1:0-3883 GCA_965371275.1 uncultured bacterium
CCCCAGACGTACAGCGTCGGCACCGTGATCTCGAGCGGTATCGCCGACGTGACGGTGGCATTCGTGGAGCTCGAGCCTACAGTCATCGCCCGGTACCAGTTCAGCGCCGCGCCGATCGCCTCGGGCGATCCCAACGCACCGACGTACACACGAACTGCCTCCTCGTCGTCGACGTCGTCGAGAATCCGGCGGAGATAGGCGGCGTTGTTGTCCAAGAAGCGTGCTTCGGCGTCCGCGGCGCGGAAGTCGTCCAAGTATGCCGAGCGCTGCTGCTGGTCGCGGCTGGAGGATAGCGCCGCGCCGAAGGCTCGGGGATGTGGCGTCGACAGCACCGTCAGCGTGCGAACCCGCTCAGGGAACGATGCCGCGAACACCCAGGCCACCGCGCCGCCCCAGTCGTGGCCGACGAGGTGGAACGACTCGAAGCCGAGCGCGTCGGCGATCCCCGCAACGTCACCGACCAGCGATCCCATGGCGTAGTCGGCCACCTCCGACGGACGGGCGTCGGCCGAGTAGCCGCGTTGATCGGGGGCGATGGCTCGGTATCCCGCGCTGGCGAGAGCCTCGAGCTGATGGCGAAAAGCGAACGACGTTTCCGGAAAGCCATGCAGCAGGATGACCGGGTCGCCGTCTTCGGGACCGGCGGCCAAGCCATCGAACACGAAATCGCCGACGCGGATGGCGATGAGGTCGACAAGCGCGGATTGCGGCACCTGTCCGGCATCCGCATCGCGCCCCGGGGCGGCACGTACCGCTCCCGCCGCCGCTACGACCGCGGACAGCAGGACGATCGCGTTGGTCAGCAAGCTAGTTTGCACGTTTCCGCCGGTAGTTTGCGAGCGCCTGATCGATGAGGTTCGCTTGCGGCCCAACACTACAGCGACGAACGCGGGCCGAGCTTCGAGTCTACTCCCACATTCCAGTCGAGGCGTAGCGCTCGCCGGTATCGTTGACCATCGTAACGATAGACTCGTAGGTTCCACGGCCGGCGAGCTGCAGGGCGGCGTGCAAGTAGCCTCCTGAGGATGGACCGGCAAAGACGCCATGGCGGGCGAGCAGCCGCGTCGCCTCCAGCGCCTGCTCGGAAGATACGGCGAGGAACTCGTCGACCAGCGATTCGTCGAAGATCGGCGGGCGCATGTCGTCTGGCGCACCCAACGGCTTGAGGCCCTCGATGCCCGGGAAGCGTTCGGGCACGATACACGCGACGTGGACCTCGGGTCGCACTTCGCGCAGGCGGCGGGCCACACCGGTAATCGTGCCGCCGGTGCCGACGCCGCCGACGAAGGCGGCGGGGGCCGTCGTCGTTGCGGCCGTGACCTGCGCGACAATCTCGACGCCGGTGGTTTCGTAGTGTGCCTCCCAATTGTCGGCGTTTGCGTATTGGTTGGCATACCAGTACAGGTCCGGGTCCTCGGCCGCCAGCCTTTCGGCCTCGCGGACGGCGAAGTCATAGCCCTCGATGGGGTCGGTCAAGATGACCTCGGCGCCGTGCGCCCGGATGCGCGCCAGGCGCTCGGTGCTGGCGTTGCCCGGAATCACCAGCGTGACGCCGACCCCGTAGACCGCGCCGAACATGGCGTAGGCGATGCCGGCGTTGCCGGAAGACGAATCCAGCAGGCGCCGCCCGTGCAGCGCGCCGCTTTCGAGGGCACGGGCGATGATACGCGACACCGGCCGGTCTTTGATCGAGCCGCCCGGGTTGACGTACTCGAGCTTGGCGAACAGGCGGACGCCGGGCGGCAGCTCGAAGGCCGGGTCGTCGAGCTCGAGCAGCGGCGTGGCGCCGACGGCGCCGATCAAGGCCTTCGCCGGCGAGCCGGCTGGCCGTTTCTCGGCGCCGCTACGCCGTGACGTTGCAGAAGTGTTCGTAGTCGACATAGCCCGGGAAGGTCGCGCCCTCACCGCAATATGGGCAGGCGGCGTCGCGCTCGAGCCGCAGCTCGCTGAAGCGCGGGCGCAGGGCATCGTAGTGCAGCAAGCGGCCGACGAGCGGCTCGCCGACGCCCACTAGTATCTTGATGGTCTCGACGGCTTGCAGCAGGCCGATGACGCCGGGGAGGACGCCGAGCACGCCGGCGTCGGCGCACGACGGCGCTAACTCGATGGGTGGCGGCTCGGGATACAAGCAGCGGTAGCAAGGGCCCGGATTTTCTTGGCGTCCCGGCCAAAACACCGAGACCTGGCCCTCGAAACGGAACACGGAGCCGTGCACGTTGGCGATACCGAGCTTCACGCAGGCGTCGTTGACCAGATACCGGGTCGGGAAGTTGTCGGTGCCGTCGACGACGACGTCGTAACCGGCGAAGATGCGCTCGACGTTGCCGCTGTCGAGCCTTTCCGGATACTCGTCGATCCGGACCGCGGGGTTGAGGGCCGCCAGTGTCTTCGCCGCCGACTCGACCTTGAGGGTGCCGACGCGAGCGTCGGTATGGAGGATCTGGCGCTGCAGATTGGAACGGTCGACGATGTCGTCGTCGACGATGCCGATGGTGCCGATGCCGGCGGCTGCGAGATAGAACGCCGCCGGCGATCCGAGACCCCCGGCGCCGACCAACAGCACTTTGCTGTCGAGGAGGCGCTCTTGTCCCTTCTCGCCGACCTCGGGGATCGACAGGTGGCGCGCGTAGCGCTCGCGCTCTTCGCCGCTGAGCCCGCGGGGAACCGTCACCGGGAGCCCCTCGCGCGTCCAGCGATCGAAGCCGCCTGCCACCGAGCGCACGTCGTCGTAACCGAGCCGGCGCAGGTCGTCGGCCGCCAGCAGCGAACGCGTGCCGCCGGCGCACATCACCAGGATCGGGGTCGCTGCATCGGCGACCTTGTCCTCGATGCGCAGCTCGAGAAAACCGCGCACGATCGGCTCGGCGCCGGCCGGGTAACCGTGCGCCACCTCGTCGGGCTCGCGGACGTCGACGAGAACCGCACCGTCCTGTTGCAGCCCGAAGGCCTCCACCGGCGTGATCTCGAGGATCTGCTGCCGCAGCTTGGCGAGACGCTTTTGCTTGAAGCTCATCGGACGCCTCCTCCCGCCACTGCCGGGATGATGGAGATCACCGCGCCCTCTTCCGTCGCGGTGTCGAGACCCTGTAACGCGGTGATGTTGCGGTCGTGGACGTACAGGTTGACGAAGCGCCGCAGGTTGCCGTCGCCGTCGAGCACTGGATCGAGAACTCCTTCGTGATGGGCACCAAGCGCCGCCAGCGCCTCACGCACGGTCGTCGCTTCGACCTTTACCTCGTCGCTGCCACCCGTGTAGGCGCGCAGCGGCGTTGGGATTCGAATGGTGATCTCGCTCATGCGAGCGCCTCCGTTACAAGAATGTTCCGTTATGAAAGGGGTTGCCCGACCGGCGGTTCCTCGACGATCGGTTGCTCGATGAAGACCTCGTTTTGCAGTTGCCAGGCTCGTGGTTCCACGGCCGTGCCGTCGATAACCGACAGGATCAGATAGACGTACCCGGTCCAGGCCAGCTCCAGGTCGGTCGCCGACGGCCGCGGCGGATGTTCCGGGTGCGTATGCCAAATACCGACGACATCGAGCCCCTGCCGTCGCGCCGCTCGATCGACTACCAGAAAAGCGTCGGGATCGAGACGATAACGGTCGTCGGCGCGCTCGGTCTCGAGGTTTGCTACCGGCTCGGCGCGATGCACGACGGTGTTGCCGCCTTCGCGGCTGCCGACGAGCAAGCCGCACACCTCCTGTGGATAGCCGGCACGCGCCAGCAAGTCGAGGCGCGTGCGGACCGCAGCAGGAACCGAGAGGCGATGCGAATCGTCGAATTCTAATTCCGAGTGCATGAGTTGGTTTTATTCTCGCACAGAAATCCAAATTGTTGCATCGGGATTGGTAAATCGTAGCCAGCCGCCGGGCGTCGTTCTAACGG
>CBDUXW010000388.1:0-3878 GCA_965371275.1 uncultured bacterium
ATATGGTCCAGGTAGCGCTCCAGCGCGCCTTGCCCCTTTGCCGTGATCCGGTACTCGGTCTTCGGCACGCGGCCTTCGAAAGACTTCTTGCAGTCGATGTAGCCGGCATCCTCGAGCTTGCGAGCGTGCACACTCAGGTTGCCGTCGGTCGCCTGCAATAGCTCCTTGAGGGCGTTGAACGTCAACGACTCGTTGACCGCCAGCATGCTGACGATTGCCAGCCGTGTGCGCTGGTGGATCAGGCGTTCCGCGGCCGCCTCACCTCCCGAATCGCCGCGCAACACGCGGTAGATGTCGCCGTCTGCCGCGGCCGGCATCGAATGCTCGTCCGCTACCGGCGACGTTGTCCGTTTCTTGATCTGTCCCTTTTTTCCCATCGCGCTATCCCCCATGGAAGCGGGCGATCATTACACCGAACCCGATCTGCAATCCGCCGAAACCGAGAGCCAACAGCCAGTTCCCCCACTCGAGGGGTACGAAGAACGCCACCAACCCGAGAGCCATGAGACACAGGCCCATCACCGGGATGAGCCGGATGGAGAAGGCTCCGCCCGTGACCTCGCCGGCACCGTACATGAGCAACCAGACGCCCGGGATGACCTGGTACATATCGTTGGCGTACAGCACGGCCGTCAACACGGCGCCGGCCACCAGAGGCGGCAGCAAACCGAGCAGGAATCGGCGTCCGTTACCCAACACCATCGTGGTGCCGGCGCTGCGCGCCTTGCGATCCATGGTCCAACCGCCAACCAGGGAAGCAATCGTCGCCGCCACCAGCCAGACGACGAGCCAGCTCTGCGGCGTTGATTGGAGCCCCGCCACGACCGCGGCGATCAAGGCCACGCAGCCCATCAGTACGCCGCCCCAGCCGGGCACGCCGGTAAAGCGAGAGGCGTGCTCCATCTGCTCGCGGATGAACCGCAGGTTGCTTTCGGCTTGTGCGTGCAGAGGTTCGACGGGCATCGGGCAATCCGCGTGATTCGGTGTGATGATCCCCCCGTGGGTATCGATAGACTCGAGCGTAGGTTGTCGCATTTGGTCGTGTCAAGTACTTTGCATCATAATGTGACATCGTCGACGCCGACTGTGACAGCATTGGCGAATGCCCCACGAGATTCCATGGCGATGGCGACTGTCGGCAATCGCGACCGGCGTTGCGGCGTTCATGTTGTTCCACATCCTGGCGCTGTTTCCCGGCGTCACCGAGGCTGTGTACGGGCGCGCCATCGGCCCTCTCATCGCTTCAGGCCTGTCGCGCGTCACCGGGCTCGTGCCCCTGTCGCTGGCCGAGTTGTTGATCGTCGCCTTCGTCGGACGGCAGCTCTGGGGGGTAATGCAAGGCGTCACGCAAGCGCGGGCGGGCGAGCGCGGTTGGGGCAACGCCATCGGCGCCGGAACCCTGCGGTTGGGCGCCGATGCCGGCGTCGTGGTGGCGCTTTTTTACCTGCTGTGGGGATTCAACTACGCGCGGCTGCCGCTGGATGAACGCCAGCAATGGAGCGGCCGAGAGGGCGACGTCGAAGAAGTGGCACGCCTCGCCGAAGAGATGGTCGAGGCGGCCAACTTCGAGTACGCAACGCTGACCGGCTCTGACGATCTCGAACGCCCGTTGGAAGCAATTCTCAACCCTCGCGAGATCACCGAGAAGCTCGATGACGGTTGGACACGGACGGCGGAAATCCTCACCCTGTCAGGGGCCCCGGTGTTCGGTTTCGGCCGGCCGAAGTCGCTCATCGGCTCGCGACTACTCGACCATGGCCTGACGTCGGGCTTCTACTTCCCCTGGACCGCCGAAGCCAACTTCAATCGCGGCACGCCGCCGGTGAGCCTGCCCCACGTCATCGCCCACGAGATGTCACACCAGCGGGGCTTCGCCCGCGAAGACGAAGCGAACTTCGCCGGCTACCTGGCGGCATCGAACGCTTCGGATCCCTATCCGCGGTACTCGGCCTACGTGTTTGCGCAAGGGCAATTGCTGTCGACACTGGCCCGCTATGACCGTGAGCGCGCCGTGGCGCTTGCCGAGAAAAGGCTACCGGGCGTGCAGCGCGACCTCGATGCCGCCCGCCGGTATTGGGCCCAATTCGAGGGCACCACGAGCCGTGCCGCCCGCCGGGTCAACAACGCCTATCTGCGCCGAAACCGGGTACCGGACGGGATTCTCAGTTACGGGCGCAGCGTCGCACTGCTGATCGCGTACGCCCGTAGCCGCGGCGGTTGGCTGGTGCGTTGATAGAATCAGCAGCCGTGAACGCGCCAACGCATGCGAAACCCATCCGGTTCAGTCGTTCCCGACTCATCGTCGTCTTCGTCGGTCTTGCAGCGTCTGCTTGTGCGGCGGACGTCGAGCAGCCCACAGCCGATTTGGTGCTGCGCAACGGGCGTGTTTATACGCTGACGTGGGGTGAGCCGGACAACGAAGGCAGACCGGCAGCGGATGCTCCGCACGGCCCCGGCGGTTGGCAACCCGATGCATCGGCCATCGCCATCGAAGGTGGCGCGCTGCTCTATGTCGGCGACGATGCGGGCGTCGACAAGTACGTCGCCGGACGCACCCGCGTCGTCGATCTGCGCGGTGCGACCGTGTTTCCCGGCCTGGTGGACGCCCATACCCACGTGTTCAACCTCGGCGCCACGCTGGAGCAGGTCGACCTCGTCGACGTCGAAACCGAGGAGGAGGCTGTCGCACGCGTCGCCCGGCGCGCCGCCACCGTGCGACCCGGCGCCTGGATCATCGGCTACGGCTGGGACGAGGGCGCGTGGGCGGATCGGTACCCGAGTAAGGAATTGCTCAGCGACCGCGTGCCCGATCACCCGGTCCTGATGCGGGGGCTGCATAGCTTCGCGGTGTGGGGCAACCAGCAGGCGCTCGACGCGGCGGGCATCACCTCGGCAACAGAGGCGCCGAGCGGTGGTCGTGTGGTGCGCGATGCGGCGGGCGAACCCACCGGACTGCTGATGGATCGCGCCACCGCACTCCTGGAAGACGCGATCCCACCACCGACTCGCGAGGAACTGGAGGAGCGCTTCCTCCTCGGCGCTCGCGCCATGGCCGCATCGGGTTTCACCACGGTACACGAGGCCGGGCTCGATGCTGCACACCTTCGGGCCCTGGAGAATCTGGCAACCGAGGGCCGCCTGCCCGTTCGCGTGTACGCCATGCTGTCAGCGCGTGACACAGCGCTGCTGCGCCAATGGATCGAGTGGGGCCCGGATACCGACGGCAACGACAACCTCGTGACCCGTTCGGTGAAGGCCTTCTACGACGGCGCCTTGGGGTCGCGCGGCGCCCGCCTGATCGAGGAGTACAGCGACCAACCCGGACACTACGGCGTCAGTGGCTCGGACTATGGGTTCGATGAGGAACTGGTGGCGGAAGCGTTGGCCGCCGGGTTCCAGGTCGGAATCCACGCCATCGGCGACGCCGGGAATCGAGAGGCGCTGGACTTCCTCGAGCGTGCCTTGACGCGCTACCCGGAGGCGCGGGCGCAACGACATCGCATCGAGCATGCGCAGGTCGTGCACCCGGCGGATTTCTGGCGCTTCCATGAGCTGGGCATCACGGCGTCGGTGCAGCCGCCCCACGCCATGGAGGACAAGACGTGGGCCGCGGACCGGCTCGGAGAGGAGCGCATCGAAGGTGCGTACGCCTGGCGAACGTTCCGCCGGCTGGGGGTGCCGTTGGTGTTCAGCTCCGATCTCCCCGGCTCGGACCACAACATCTTCTATGGCCTGCACGCCGCCATCACGCGTCGCGGCAAGGACCTCATGCCGGCCCTGGGCTGGTATCCGTCGCAGCGCATGAGCCCCGAGGAGGCGATTCGCGGCTACACTACCTGGGCCACCCACAGCGCCTTTCTCGAAGGCTCTGCGGGCAC
>CBDUXW010000389.1:0-3873 GCA_965371275.1 uncultured bacterium
CCTCGAGCACACACCCGGGATCCGACCGAGAAGAGCGTGGCGCGTGCCGTTGGTCGTGTGCAGGTCGACGAGGACGTGCGGGTCGTACTCATTCATCATCTGAACCAGCGACCGCGCCTCCGGAGAATCGAGCTTCATGTGGTCGCGATTCAGGTCGTAACCCTGGGCGTTCGGGCGTTGGCCCATACCGGCGAGCGGCCCGTTCTGGCTGCCGCGATTGTCGACGCGAACGCGCTCGTTGCCGTCGGCGTTGTAGATGGGCGCGATCAGCAGCACCAGCGAGTCGTCCCAGTCGGCGTGCTCGCCCATCGCCAGGTCGCGCAGCATCATGAGCATTGCTTCCTTGCCGCACACTTCTCCGCCGTGGATGTTTCCCTGCACCCATACGCGCGTCTTGCCGCTGTTACGCACCGATTCGGGATCGGCGCCGCCGACATCGCCGACGACCATCATCGGCAGCGGCCGACCTTCGTAGGTGTAGCCGAACTTCGTCATGTGGAGACGATCCGACGCCGCGTCGAACGCTTCCATGAGCTCGACCACCTCGTCGTAGCGCGTCGTTTGCTCGAAGTCACTGCGCTCGGCGGCCGTCAGCAGGGACGATAGATTGCCGCCGCCATCGATAGCGGCCGGGGCACACGCAGCGGCGAGCGTCAGGATCGGCAGAACGAAACAGCCGGGCAGGGTGGCTCGAAAGGATCGACGCATGGCGCGGCCTCATGTGCTGGCAGGCCGTAGCCTACGCTAGCTGTTGGCGAGGGCGAGAGCGTAGCATCGATCCTGTTCGCGCCGACCAGCAACAGCGTTGCCGCGAACTACTCGGCTCGCCAGGCAAGAAAAGAGGCCGCCGGGTAAGCGGCGGCCTCTAACAGGGTGCTGAGGAATCCCTGGAGTTGCGCGTGTTCTCAGCTCTCGCGAATCCGGATGCTGCCTCCGGACGCGCGCAGGTGCAGCTGTGGTCCGCCGCCGTTGATGCTGCCGCGGATCGAGCCGCGCTTGACGGTGCCGTCGACGCTGAAATCAGAAGTGACGCGACCGCCAATGGTGCTGGCGTCAAGATCGAGCGCGATCCCGGGTGCGAGCTGGATCTCGATGCTGCCGCCGGAGGTCGACAGGCGGCAGTCGCCGCGCGGCTGCTCCGTGAGCGTAACGTCCACCGACCCGCCTGAAGTCGATGCCTCGATCTTGCCGCCGACCTCGTTGACCACGATGCCGCCACCCGAGGTCAGCGCGCGAACTTCACCGGCAGAGCGGTTGATGTGAATCGAACCACCCGAGGTCTCGGCGTCGACGCTGCCGCCCACGTCGCCGATGGTGATGCTGCCACCGGAGGTGCGGCCCCATGCGGTGCCACTGATGTTGCCGAAGGTCAGGCTGCCGCCCGAAGTCTCGGCGCGGGCCTCGCCGTCGAGATCCGATACCGAGATGCTGCCGCCGGCAGTTTTCAGATTCACGTCGTAGGCGCGCGGCACGCTGATTTCGAATTTCACGTTCAGCGGCGTGCCGCGATAGTCGTCGCGCCAGCGGTCGCGGGCGTCGTCATCGACCTTGGTTCGAACGATGACGCCGTTACTCGACTCGGAGATCTCTACCTGATGCTCGGCGAGGATCTGCTGGGTGTCGTCGTCGTAGCGCTCACGAACCTCGCGAATGACGGTCACCTCGACCCGATTGGCCGTCGACGTGGTGATCTCGATCGATCCGAACGAAGCGTCGACCTCGAGCGTGTCGCCCGTGCCGACGTCGAACGACCGTTCGATCGTGGCCGCTTGTTGCAGCGCCAGCGGGGTCGAGCCCGCGGGAGCCACCGTCAGTACCATCGCGCCGAGCAGCGCCGCGATCGCCAGTGCGTTCCTATTCATAGCTGTTTCTCCAGATCGTTTTGCGCGACCAGGGGGATCCCGTCGGCGCTCGAGCAGACATGCGTGTGTACGCAAAGTAGGATGCGCGGGCGTCCGAAACGGTTTAGCGGGATATTGAAGAACTACCGGGGAGTTTTCAGCGGCCTTCTTGGTCGCGGAATGTAGCTTCAGGCGCGGGGCGCCGATTCGTACACGCGAATCTGGTGGCCGCCGTTGTCCTTGGCGAGGCGGAGGGCCTGTTCTGCGGCTTCGAGCAATGACTCGGGGTCGTCACCGTCCTGCGGGAAACAGGCGATTCCCACGGAGGCACGGGGACTCGCCGGCAAGTCGCCTTGGGCATCACCCAGCCGGTCGAGAAAGGAGCGCTGCAGGAGGGCTTCCGCGTCGGCGGCGGTGCCGTTGATCAGGGCGATGAACTCGTCACCTCCGTAGCGGCAGATGGGTGCTTCGGCGAGACCGCTCGCGAGCCGCTCGCCGACATTCGCGATGAGTGTGTTGCCGGCGTCGTGGCCGAACTTCTTGTTGACGTCGCGAATGTTGTCGATGTCGACGATGGCCAAGCTGATCGGACCGTCGTCGGTGCCGGCGGCCACCAGGCGCTGTGCCTCTTCCGTGAACGCCTGGTAGTTCATCAGGCCGGTTAGCTGATCGTGCCGGCTGCGCTGCTGTAGCTGATTCAGCAGGTCATGCTCGTGGATGAAGGCAGCGGCCATTTGGGCCGCCTGGAATGCGAAGTCTTGCTGCGCCTCGCTCAGGGATCGCTCGGGGTTGGAGTCGCGAAGATAGAAGGCGCCGGTAACCTCGTCGGCGCGCTGGATCGGGATCACGATGAAGGTGGAGAACGGACTACCTTCCGGCAGATTGCTGACGACTTCTTCCCACAGGTCGGGAGGATCCTGGGGATGGATCTCGGTGAACTCGCCGCGCTTCAAGACGGGTCCGAGCTCGGGATAGTTCGCCATCTCCAGCGTCAGGACCTCGATGCTGGCATCGTCGCCGCTGGCGGCGAGGTAGCCTTGTTCGCCGCCTTCGCCGAACACGATCAAGGAGCAGCGATCAAACTCCACGATTTCCTGCACCCATCCGGCGATTTCGTACAACACCGGGCCGGGGTAGCCGCCCGAGAGCGCCACGTTCCCCATCTCGGTCAGCGCCGAGAGCGCCTTGCCGCGTTCCGTGGTGAGCTGCTCCGCCTGGCGCTGGTGCTCGCGCCGGGCGAGTTGCACGGCAGTGCCGAAGTACAGCGCAACACCGAACAACACGGGCAAGCGAAACAGCAGCGCCGGGCTGTGCCAGACGGTATCTCCTACCTCGGCGTACAGCAGGATCCCGTACGAGGTACAGGCGATGAGCGCCAGGCCGATCAAGACATCGCGACGATGGACGACCGCAGAGAGGATCAGGATCAAGAAGTAGACCAGATAGAACCTCGGGTCGACGTTGCCGGCGACGCTGATCGCCATGCTGACCGCGGCGATGTCGAGACCTGTCGCCCAATGGCTGATCATGCCCCAGGGTTTGCCGCGCGACAGTACCCAGGCGAGCACCAGGTTCGACGCCAGAATCGCGGCCACGAAGATCTGATGGGGCCAAAAAGGAACGGAGTCCTCGACGCTGAAGATGATGGCGCCCGAGATCGAGGCAACGAGAACCCAGCGGGTCAGAATAATGGAGGCGGTGTCCATTCTGCCCAACAGCAAGGCTCGCACGGTGGTCATGGCACTCCCTGCCGGTAAACGGTGTCGACGGTCCGCTTGTGATCCCCCAACGGCACGCATTCTAACGGATGGCCGGGATCTTCCGAGTACTAATGCCAGGGCGGCGGCGGATTCGGCGAGAGGCGCCTTGAGCTGCTGGAAAAATAGCAATGTGCTGGTTTTTTAGCAGTGCGATCCCAAGCGAGTCGACGGCGCATGCGGGACTGCAACGAAAACGGTGTCGCTCGCGTCAAACCAAGCAGAGGCAACACGACTTTCGTAGCCCACACGAGGGAGCCAACCATGAACGCGGT
>CBDUXW010000390.1:0-3873 GCA_965371275.1 uncultured bacterium
CCGCATGGGTGGCGGCGGCAGCGCCGGCAGCCTGATCGACACCGTCAAGGCGCAGCTGAGCGCCACCGAGATGCCTGATGGTTTTCCGGTGCAGATCATTACCGACGCGGGTGGCTCGACGAGCACAATCACGTTGCGTGCCATCAATCCGAACGCCAGCTTCGACGCGTCGACATGGGCGGCTCCCGAGGGCTACCAGAAAATGACGATGCCCGGCCGCCGGTGAGACAAGGACACTCCGCAGCGCCCGAAAAAGTCGGCGACGGCGACAGTGTCGCGCACTTTTCGCAAGTCGTGAACAGCGAAAAAAGAGCCGTTCGTTGAATGTTGTTGACAGGTAGTGGGTGGCTGTTAGGTTGGACGAGGCCCAGGTGAAACCCTCGATTTTGCGAAGCTGTCGGAGGCCCCGCGCGGGACTAATAGACTTCGCGGGAGGCGATCGCGGAGATCACCTGGGCTTCTTTTTTTCTCTCGCGCAACGCCGTGCACGCGCGACGGCACGCTCGCGCAACAGCCACCCGTTGATATGTCCGGGCTGCGGGGCGGCGCGCCGCGAACGGGCACAAGACATGCGTCTGATCCTCAGCGGCGGCACCAGACCCTCCACACTCTTACCTCGGCCTGCTGAGACATGCGCCTGATTCTCGTCGGTTTCGGCACGGTGGGCCGCGGCGTTGCCGCGAGCCTGCTGGACGCCGGTCCCGAGCTCGACCGACGGGGATGCCGTCCCGAGGTCGTGGCCGTCATCGACCCTGTCGTCGGCAGCGTGCGCAGCGACGAGGGACTCGACCTCGAGCAGCTTCTGGAGCTCGCCGACGCCGGAAGCCCGCTTGCCGAAGCGAGCGGAGCGGAGCCGGCTCCGGCGATGCCGGAGGTTCTCGAGGTAGTGGCGGCGGACGTCTTGGTCGAAGCGACCCCGACGAACCTGGACAGCGGCGAGCCGGGCCTGTCGCACCTGCGCCAGGCGCTGGCCGCCGGCCTCCACACGGTGACGACGAACAAGGGGCCGGTCGCCCTCGCCCACGACGAGCTTCGCGACCAGGCCGCGGCGGCCGGCCTGGAGTTTCGCTTCGAAGGCACGGTGATGTCGGGTACCCCCGTGCTGAACCTGTGCGAGACGGGCCTGGCGGGCGCCGGGATACGCGCGATGCGGGGCATCGTAAACGGCACCTGCAACTTCATCCTGTCGGAGATGGAGGCCGGTGCCGGTTACGACGCAGCGCTGACATCGGCACAAGAGAAGGGTTACGCCGAGACCGACCCGAGCGGCGATGTCGAGGGCTGGGACGCTGCCGCCAAGGCGCTGATCCTGGCGAATTGCGTGCTCGGCGCCGGACTCGAGCTCGGTGACGTGGAACGTACGGGAATCACCGGCATCGACAGCTCCGTCATCGACGAGTCACGGCAGCGGGGCAAAAGCTGGCGACTGGTAGCCAGCGTCGAGCCACGGGACGGTGGATGGAGCGCTCGGGTCGCCCCGGAGGAGCTCGACAACGATGATCTCTTGGCCTCGGTGGTCGGCGCCGGAAACCTGCTGCTGTTCGACACCGAGGCTCTCGGAACAGTGGTCATCACGGGACCGGGGGCCGGCCGTCGATGCACCGGGCACGCGGTGGTGGCCGACCTCTTGGCTATCCACCAGGCGCAGCGTGGCGGCCGATGAGCGACACCGGGGGCGCCGCCGACGCGCGCCTCGAGTACCTGGCGAAGTGTACCGAGAGCGGGCGCTTGGATCGCGCCCGCAAGCTGGTTTCGAAGGTGGAATTTCTGATCGCCGACGGCGAGCTGGCGATTGCCGCGGTTGCCAACTACAACGTGGTGGTTGATGCGGCGGCCCACCGCATCCAGCACGGCTGCCGTGATTTTCAAAGCCAGGCAGGATCGCGGCGGCTGTGCAAGCACGTTGCGGCGATGCTGCTGGCGCTGGATGAAGACACCGGATTGTCGATCAGTCGGGAGCTGGCCGAGAGCGCCGAAGCGCCGAGTGTGGGCGTCGTGCCGTTGTGGAGCTTCGAGGTGATTACACGGTTCTCACCGCGGTGAGAACCGGCCTACACCGCCCAGCGCAGGATTTCGAAGCCGCAGCGCCCCAACTTGACCCCGTCCCCGGCGACACGCCAGAACTTCGACCAGCCGTAGGCGCGTTCGGCGTGCACGAAGGCGTCGAGGATGGCGCGCTTGACCTCGCACTGACCCGATAGCCGGTCTTCGAGCAGAAGACTCTCGCGATAGGGGATGCGCACGTCGTGACGCCCGTGGATGAGCACCACGGGAGCGCTCAGAGAGGCGAGCTCGCCGCGCAGCGTGAGCTGCGAGAATGCGTCCCGAACTCCCGGCGTCAACTGTTCTCTCGCCTCAGCGTGCGCCCGAGGGTCGGGAAGCGTGATGTAGTCGAGGAGATTGCGGCCCTCGGGAGAGAGTTTCGTGCGCACCTCGTCCCAGGGCGGCGCCGCGTCGTCCTTCCACGCTTCGGCCCCGGCGGCGAACACCTCCGCATCGCGGGGGTCGGGGAGCCAACGGCCGGCGCTGGCCAGAAACACCCAGCGCCCCTCGAGCTGCTTGGCGGCGTCGTGCACCTTGGGTTGCCTGTGGCCGTACGCCGCCACACCCCCGGTGGCGGTGAACTCCGACAAGTGTTCGACGTCGTAGTAGGTGCCGATCGTCACGATGCCGGCGAGCTCGTCGTCGCTCAGTTGAGCGCCGGCCAGGTAGGTCGGCACGGCGGCGTATGACAGCGCTAGAAGGACGACTCTGTCGACACCGAACGCCTCGGGAATCGCCCGGGCGGCGTGGAGTACGTCGGCGGGGTCCTTCGTGCTCATCAATCGGCGCTTCATCCGGGTGAACTCCGGCACGATGACCGGCATGCCGCCGCGCGCCACCGTCGCGGCGAACGTCGGAATGCGATGATCGTCGATGCCGGCCTTGGTCAACCCGTGCATCATGAGGACGGCGGTATCCGTCGACGGTGCCGCGACCGGGCGGTACACGTCGGTCGGACCGAAATCCTCGCCCAAGGACCCCTGACGATCGCAACGGACCGCTCCGGACTCGTGGGCGCGGCCCTTGCCGCCTTGCAGAATCGCACCGACCAGAGAAAATGCGGCGCGCAAGGTGCCGATGCGTGAACGGCGCTCGCTCACGGTTTCCTACCGACCGATCACGTCGAGACGGCCGTGACCGTAGATGTTGTCCATTCCAGCCAGCCCGCGGTCGAGGGCGCGTCCGTAGAGGATCTGTTGTATGTCGTCGAGGGTAAACACGCCGAATCGCGATTTCATCAAGGCAATGGCGCCGGCCGTGTGCGGCGCCGACGCGGACGTACCGAAAAACCCGAAGCCGAAGTTAACACCGTAGCTGACCGTGGCGACGCCGTCCGGCGCCGAAATATCGGGCTTCACGCGCCCGTCGGTCGTCGGTCCCTGCGAGCTGAACGCCTCGATGACGTCATCTCCCCAGAAGGTGGCGCCGACCGCTACGGATCCTTCGGTATCGGCCGGGATCGTGAGGCTGCCCGCCGGCACGATGTACTGCATCTCGGCGGGCGACGAGAAAAACAGCTCCAGATTGACGTTACGGCTGGCGCTGAAACGGGTGATCACGACGTGATACGTGTCGGATGTCACCGCCGTGAATCCGGCTGCTTCCGTCGGGCTCTGGGTGCCGTTCTGGACATTGGTCGAGCCGGCGACGATGTTGCCGGCGCCGTCCAAGATGAACAAGTCGTAGTCTTGGTCTGAGGCGAACCAATCGTCCCAGTTCAAGAACGCGACCAGAGTTTCGCCGGCGAAGAGGAAAATGGCGTTGCTTTCGTCGCCCGGGGCGAAGCTGTTGATGCTGTCGTTATCGGGATCGGTGAACATTCCTTGCCAG
>CBDUXW010000391.1:0-3855 GCA_965371275.1 uncultured bacterium
GTTCATGGGGAAATCTTCCACACAGGACGGTGCCTGCAGGAGGAGATGACTCGGAAGACCACCCAGGCGGGCCTGAGGTGGGCTCGAGGCAGCGAGCGGCCTCGAAGGCTCGTGGCCCGCATGCCCAACCGGCTAGTTGCGCGTGAACACCGGAATTCCATTCAGGTAGGTGGCTTGGACAGACCGGCGGAGAATGCCGCGATCGAGGGGCAAAGACAAGGGGGCGTCGAGGACCACGAAATCGGCGCGCTTGCCCACCGCAATACTGCCGATCTCGTCGCCCCAACCAGCGGCATCGGCCGGTGCCTGCGTGTAGGCGAACAACGCTTCCTCGAACGGTAGCTTGTGCTCCGGATACCAGCCGCCCTCGGGGCCACCGCCGGGCTTCTCGCGCAACACGGCGGCGTACAGCTGCTCCAGCGGATCGAGAGGTGCGGTGGCCCAGTCGCTGCCGAACACCAGCGTGGCGCCGCTCCGCCGCAATCCGTTCCAGGCAAAGGAGAAGGCGACGCGGTCGGCACCGAGGCGCGCGGTGTTGTACTTGTCGATTCCCGTTATGGAGTGGTGCGGATTCATCGAGGCGATCACGCCGAGCTCGCCGAAGCGGCTCACATCGGCGGGGTCGGCGACTTCTACGTGCTCGATGCGATTCGGCAATTCGTGAGTTGCAGACGCGCTACCGGTGGCCGATTGCGAGGCCTCGAAGGCATCGAGTGACATGCGGACGGCACGGTCACCGATAGCGTGGATGGCGACGGGGAAGCCGACGCGATTCGCGGTGCCAACCAGCTCGTTGAGATCGTCCTGGGTGTAGCGTGTCAAGCCGGTGACACCGGGCGCATCGGCGTAGGGCTGCAGCATCACGGCTGTCCGTGTCGACAGCACCCCGTCGGCGACCAGCTTGACGTAACCGACCTCGAACATCGGCCCTGTGGCAGCCGCCGGCAGTGCGTTTTCGATGCGTACGGCGACCGCGTCGCGAATCTCAGGCAGCATGGCGGCATCCTCCGCGGATCCGATGAACGTGCCGAACCAGATTCGCAAGTTGAGCTCGCCGCGCTCCGCCAGCGCCATGAAGTCGTCGATACTCAGGCCCATTTGATGGGCGCCGGTCAATCCGAGGCTGTTCGCGTAGGCGATGGTTTCGCGCACTGCCTCGAGGCGTTCGGCGTCGGTCAGCGGCGGGATTTCGCGTCGCACCGGCGTGCCGGCCGTTTCGTACAGAATTCCGGTGGCTTCGCCGGTTTCCGGATCGCGAACGATCTCTCCGCCTTGAGGATCGGGAGTGTCGGTCGTCACGCCTCCGAGCTGCAGCGCCAGGCTGTTGGCCCACGTGCTGTGACCGTCGACATCGGACAAGACGACCGGGTGATTCGGGGCTACGGCGTCGAGGTCTTCCTTGGTGGGCAGCTCGGCATCGGGCAGCAACGTGTGATCCCAGCGCCCGCCGACGATCCAGTCGCCGTCGGGCAGCTCGGCGGCCTTGGCTTCGATCATGTCGAGCCACTGCTGCTTGTCGGCGATGCCGTAGAGGTTGACCCCGCGCACCAACGAGGTCCCCGACCCGAGGTGGACGTGGCCGTCGATCAGGCCGGGAAAGACAGTCGTGCCCCCGAGCTCGACAACCGTCGTGTTGTCGCCGATATGCGAGCGAATTGCTTCGTCATTGCCGACGGCGATGAAGCGTCCCTCGGATACGGCGAAACCCGCGGCCAGCGGCGAATCGGGATTGGATGTATGAACGACGCCGCCGACGACGACCAGGTCGGCGCCGGTTGTCGCTGCGCAACCGATGCCGGCGGCCGACAGGAATACGGCGATGCAGCCGGCAGCGGTGCGAGCTCGGGTTTCTGTCGAAAGCTGCACGATGCGCCCCTCCACGGTCAGATTCAGGGTCGTTGTACCATCGCGAGGAGGCTAGCGAAACCGACCCACGACGGCGTTGTTCGAGGCGGCTAGCTGATCGCGAACCGCAGTGTTACCAGGTCTCTGTCGGCAAACTCGCTCGGTGTGTCTCGAAGGTCCACGTCGAACAAGTTCTTGAGGTTGTTGCCCGCGAGGTCCTCGAGAATCGTCGGCACCACGATTGCGTACGTGCCGGGCCGCCAGGGCGCAGCAGGGCGAAAACGCCATTCCGTCTCCATGGCGCCTACTTCGATGCTGCCGTCCAGCAGCGAGCCGTCGCCCGTGGTGACCGACAGCAGCGTCTGTAGCAGCCCTCGATCCATGGGTTCGGGGAAGCCCAGCACCACGGCATCTGTGGAGCCGGCAGCCGGCGGAGTTATCGGCCAGTCATCGGGGTGCGGCGAGATTCGATCGAGAGCGCCGACAGAGAATCGCCGCTCGTAAGCCTCACGAAGCGGTAGCCCTGAAGCGTCCCGCAGCCCAGCGTCGATGACGAGTCGGTAGCTCCGACCCTCGAGCAGCGGCAACCCCGCTTCTTCGTTGGGCACGAGGCCCCGCTTGATGCGCGCCGGATCATACAGCACGGTCAGCGTTTGATGTTCGGCGTCCCAAAGCTCCTCTTGAACGGTGACGAACGGTTGCTCGACGACCGCGCCTGTCGACTCGTCGATCAACCGGATGTGCTCGAACGCCCGGCCGCGTCGCATCGGCGCCGAGAAGCGCACGTACATCTTCAATTGGTTCATCGGCCACGTTTCGGCGCTCGGATACACGTGGGCTACGGTCGTGGTGCCGGTCGTCGCGGGTTCGGGCGTCGAGAAGCTCTTCTCGAGCACGTCGGCCGCTGCCCCAGGGTCGAAGCGGACGGTGTAGCTCATTCCCGGCGGGAACGGGAATCGAGGAGTGAAGACGACGCGGCTCGCCATGACGCGAACGTCACCGAGCACCGGCGCGCCGTCGGGATCACGCGCCGCCTCGCGGGTGTACACGGCGAGTACGGAATTCAACTGCGTGCCGTCAACGGCACGCAGTTGTTCGGTCGTCTGGCGAGGGACGCCGATGACCTCGACGGTAGTGTCGCCGCCGGCCGCATCGAGAGTCACCTTGATTTCCGGGGGCCCCCCGGCCGGGGCGTCGGTGGTGGGCCCGGCGCAGGCTGCCGCTGCCAACAGCAGCGACAGCCGCGCTGAGGCCTTCAGCACGCTTCTACAGCGAGTCCTTGGCAACCGAACGCAGGTGCAACCCGTTGTCGTTCTGCAGCATGACGATGTGATCACCACGCTCGCCCAACCTCTGGACGCCGGTTTGCGGCATCAATTCGAACGGCACGCCGGTCTCCCTGGTCGGGGCGACGAGCGCGTCGGCGTCGTCGAAGTCCGAGGTGTCGATCTTCATCAACGGGTGGCGGCTGTTGGCGACCAGCACGTAGCTTTCGGTGCCCGCGGTGTACCTGATGATGTCGAGAGGCCGGTTGCCGGCGCCGAGCTCGGCGATCGTCTTGCCCATGACGTGCTCGCCGTCCGTCAGCCCGGCGACGTCGAACATTACCAGCGGCGTGCAGGTGTACGAGGCGATCACATGGGTGCTGCCGCCTGCCGCGTAGGCCGTGAACGTGTCCACTGGTGCGTGCGTTTCGTACTGACCGTGCGAGACGTGATAAATCTCGAGGCTCGTGGCATTCATCTCGTCGGCGAACGGGAACGGCATGCGGCGGAAGTTCGAGGCGAACTCCTGGTTCGACAGGCCGGCGACCATCACCTCGCCGTCGGCGAACGTCATGTCGGTGATGGTGAACTGGCGGGCCGGCGTGCCACGCCGGAACGTCGCATCGGGCGACGGGGCGTTGCTGATCTCGCCCTTCGTGAAATGCACGGCGTCCAGCGATACCTCCGTGATCGACCCCCAACCATCCACCTTGACCAGCCCGAAGCCGCCGTCGCCGCGGATCAC
>CBDUXW010000392.1:0-3854 GCA_965371275.1 uncultured bacterium
GTATTGCTCTCGATGTTCTCTCTGGCCTGCCAGCGCTCCGGCGGCGAGCCAGTGCCCGCCACAGAAATGTCGCCTCGCGAAGCGATGCTGGCGCGGGCGGTCGAGCTCGAGCTCGACACGGACTACGTTCCGCCGCCGGGCGACGCACTGGCTCACCACACCTCGGGCTTCGCCAAGATCCTGTGTGCGGGTGTGTTCATTACCGGCCTCGACGCCGACTTCGTAGCCGAAAACATCGGTTATTTCAGCAGTCCCTACGACGAGCGTGCCGAGGTGGTCGATCGCCGCATCGACTGGGAAGGCAAGGCCGTGCACCTGACGCTTCCCAACGGTGTCGTGCGTACGGCCAAGGTTGTCGGTGACCAAGGCTGCGTGACGCTGCCGATCGGCGAGGATTCCGTGTACTTCACGCCGGTCGACATCGACAGCACGCTTCCCGATGCGGCGACCACGCCGTGGCCGATGGGCGATGTACTGCCGGACGAGCCGTTTCCCGTCGAGCTCGACGAGGACAAGGTCGCCGCGGCCGTCGACGTCGCCTTCGAGCCCGCCGAGGGGATGACGGCGGCGTTCGTGGTGACCTGGAAGGGTCGCATCATCGGCGAGCGCTACCGCGACGGCATCACTATGAACACGCCGCTCGAGAGCTGGTCGATGGGCAAGAGCCTGACGGCGACGTTGATGGGCATTCTCATCGAGCAGGGTGTCTACGATCTGTGGCAACCGGCTCCTGTGCCCGAGTGGCAGGGAGAAGGCGATCCGCGCGCCGAAATCCGCATTGCCGACATCATGCGGATGTCGAGCGGCCTGCGCTTCCGCAACGCCGGCGATCCCGACTTCGATCCGTCGCTTGGCTACCCCGACCACTTGTACGTCTACACGGGCACCATCAACTCGTTCAAGTACGCTGCTACCCGACCACAGCAATGGCCGCCGAACACCGTCGGCCGCTACCGTAACTCCGATCCGGTGCTTACCAACTATCTGGTTCGCCTCGGTGTGGAAGGGCGCGGTGAAGAGTACCTGTCGTTTCCGCAGCGGGCGCTGTTCGACAAAATCGGCGTCCGCAACATGGTGATGGAGACCGATCCCTACGGGAACTACCTGCTGCAAGGCTACGAGTTCGGCACGGGGCGCGACTGGGCGCGGCTCGGCAATCTCTATCTGCAAGACGGCGTGTGGATGAGCGAGCGCATCCTGCCGGAGGGCTTCGTCGAGTTCGTCAGCACGGTGGCGCCCGGCTGGCAGGCCGACGGCCGCCCGATCTACGGCGCCTTCTTCTGGATCAACGGCACCGAGACCTATCCGATCCCGAAGGCCGCCTACTACATGGCCGGCGCGGGCAACCAGAAGACCATCATCATTCCCTCGCACGACCTGGTGGTGGTGCGCCTCGGTCACTACAAGGGCGGGGGGCCCGGCGACGAGGGGCTGTCGGCCGCTCTGGCGCTGCTGATGGAGGCCGTTCCCGAGAGTCGCTAAGATCGCGCCGCCCCGGCGGTTTGGATTTCTGTTGACTCGTGTACGATCGTGCGATGTGGAAGTCCGCTGTCGGAACGCTGCTGACTGTCGCGAGCCTCTTCTTGTTCTACGAGGCCCTGACGTACTGGGACCAGCTCACGACGTGGGCGAGCTTCATCCTCGGTATCGCCAGCGGCGCGTGTCTGGCTGCCGGCCTCCTTGTGTTGCTATGGAGGCCAAGCCATCCTGCCACTCGTTACAAGGCCGAACTTCCGGCCCCGTGGGAACGGAACCGCTGGCGCTGAGGTCGTTGTCGGAGTCGCCCGTCAACGGCTCGCTGAGCCGTTCGGACTGTCAGCAGGTCTCCCACGCACCTCGCCCGTTGATCCAATCGGGTCATTCCGGCTAGGCTGAGCGCGCAGAGTCCCCGGAACCGACTAGGTCGCCGACAGGAGGTTGTTGCCATGAGACTTCGCCTGATTGCATTCACAACAGCGTGGCTCTTGAGCGCGGGGTTCGTCGTCCCCGCGCTGACCGGCGCTATCGCCCCGCCGTCGGCGCAGTCCGAGCAACGCCGCTTCCTGGGACCCGACGGCGACTACCTTCCGTTCGATACGGACGACGCCGTGCTCGAGTTCCTCAGCCTCGCCGAGATCATCTCCCGGGAGGATATCCCCGTCGGGGTCACCCGACCGGAGGAGGCCCTGCTCGAGATGGATGGGATCCGCGCCCGGGCGGCGTACAAGGACGTCGACGAGAAGTACGAGAGAGTCCGGATGAGCGACGGGACCTACGCCATGAACCTGCGCGACTACTTCATGTTCGAGCGCGCCGGCTATGAGCTGGCGGGGATGCTCGGCCTGGACAACGTCCCGCCGACGGTGATCCGGAGATTTGGCCGCAACCGGGTCGCGTTGATGATGTGGATCGAGAACTCCATGACTGAGCTCGACCGCGCCGAGCAGGGTCTGCGGCCTCCGAGCGCCTTGCAGTGGACCCGGCAGGTGCAAACCATGTACCTCTTCGACGACCTGATCGGCAATGTCGATCGCAACGCGGGCGACATCGTGATCGACCGCGACTCGTGGAAGCTGTGGATGATCGACCACTCACGAGCGTTTCAGACAGGGTCCAAGCTGCGCAACGCGGGCCGGCTTTTGTTCTGCAGTCGAGAGGTTTGGGAGAAGCTCCAAGCTCTCGACATGGACGAGGTAGCAAGTCGACTAGGCGAATACCTCACAATTTTCGAGATCGAAGCGATGTTCGAGCGCCGCGACGCACTCGTCGAGCAGATGCAGGCGTTGATCGATCAACGCGGCGAGGGCGCGGTTCTTTACGACGTGCAGTGATAGTGCCGGCGGGGCTACCTACAGGAGGTGCGGATGCAGGGCATCAACATGGGGCGGGTGATGATCGGCGGCATCGCGGCCGGCGTGCTCTACAACGTCATGGAATTCGTCGCCAACGTTTACCTGTTCGCGGAGCAGGGTCAGGAAGTGATGGAGCGGATGGGCCTGACCGAACCTTCGGGCGCCCAGATCGGAATACTCATGGCCATCGGTATCGCGACGGGTATCACGATTGCCTGGCTCTACGCCGCCGTTCGCCCACGGCTGGGAGCGGGCGCGGGAACCGCGATCTGCGCCGGCCTGCTCGCCTGGACCTTCATGGCGCTGTTGATCAACCTCTCCTTCATGACCTTGGGGTTGTTCTCGGTCGGATTCGGAATTACCGCCACGGTGTTCCAGGCCGTCGAGTTCAGCGCGATGGGCTACGTCGCCGGGATGCTGTACCAGGAGGAGTGAGGGCGCGGCGCTTCCCCGAAGGCTCGGCCTGTTGATGGAAACGGCCGCTTCCGGCTAGGCTGGCGGCGCACGCTCCCGACTGCGTTGGCCTACTCACCTTGATCGGCAAGACACTCGGTCCGTACAAGATCATCGAACCGCTCGGCGGCGGCGGCATGGGCGAGGTGTACCTCGGCGAGGACACGCGCCTCGGCCGCAAGGTGGCGGTCAAGGTGCTGCCGGCCGAGTTTGCCGGCGACCCCGAGCGGCTGGCGCGCTTCGAGCAAGAGGCTCGCGCCGCGGCGGCGCTGAACCATCCCCACATCGCCGTCGTCCACGACATCGGCTTCGAGCCCGCGGCCGTAGACGACGCCGGGGCGGCCGGCGAGGCGGCGGCCGGCGCTGCCACCGGAACCCACTACATGGTCCAGGAATACCTCGAGGGCCAGAGTCTGCGCGAACGCCTCGACAAAGGTGCCCTGCCGATCGGCGAGGCCCTCGATTTGGCGGTCGAGGCCGGCGAGGCGCTGATCGCCGCCCACAAGGCCGGCATCGTGCACCGCGATTTGAAGCCCGACAACATCTTCGTCACCGAAGAGGGCCACGCCA
>CBDUXW010000393.1:0-3852 GCA_965371275.1 uncultured bacterium
GGCGCGCGCGGCGGCGCGCACTGCGGCCATGATCTCGTCGACCGGGCGCTCACGTTGATCGCTGATCACCCGGGTCAAACGCTCGAGGCCGAACTCCTCGCCATCCGGATTACACATCTCCGTGAGTCCATCGGTGTAAAAAACGATCAGGTCCCCGGCATCGAGGTCGATCGATCGCTCTTCGTACGCGGAGTCGGCGAAGGCCCCGATGATCAAGCCGGTGCTGTCGAGCGGCTCCGTGAGTTGCGCCCCGATTCGCAGCGGCGGCGCGTGGCCGCCGTTGCTGTACACCAAGCGACCGGAGGTCGTGTCGAGATCCGCCCATACCGCGGCAACATACTGATTCGCAGGTGTCGACTCGTACAGCAACCTGTTGAGCCGCGTGGCCAGAGCCGCAGGCCGGGCGCGGGGGCTGCTGAACCGAACGGCGCTGCGTACCGCCGACATCAGCAGAGACGCCGACAAGCCGTGTCCCGAAACGTCGGCGAGGGCGAGGCGAAGGCGGCCTTCCGCCGCCCAGAAATAGTCGAAGTAGTCGCCGCCGACGACGTCCGAAGCCACGTTTACGCCCATCACGTCGACGCGATCATCGGACAGGCGCTCGACGGGTAGTGTCGCGACCTGAATTTCGCGGGCCAACGAGAGCTCATGGTCGAGCCGTGACTTTTCGACGTCACGTTGATACAGGCGAGCGTTGGTGATCGCTGACGCTACGTGGCCACCGAAAATCTCCATCAATCCGACTTGGCGATCGCTGTACGCGTCGCGCGTGTCCGACTCGACGGTGATCACGCCGATGACATCGTCCGCGCGCAGAATCGGTACCGCCACTTGCGATTGCGTGCTGGGACGCGCCTCGATGTAGCGTGGGTCCTCCTTGGCACGGCCGGCGTTGACGCTGGTCTTCTGTCGCGCCACCCAACCGGTGATTCCGGTGCCCGGCCCTTCGTTCAGCAGTGTTGCCACGTCGGGTGGGTAGCCGCGATGCTGCACATCGGCGAATTTGCCGGTTTCGCCGTCGAGCAGATATACCCCCACCGCGTCGTAGGGCACCAGCTCGGCGAGGGTCGTCAATAGCGCTTCGAGCACCTGATCGAGATCGAGCGTGCCGCCGACGGCGCGCGCCGCATCGAGGAGCAGCTCACGCTCGCGAAGTTCCTCGCGTAGCTGCTCGATCAGGCGAGCATTCTCCACCGCCACAGCGAGCTCATCGCCGACTGCCATCAGGAAGTGCAAGTCGTCTTCGCCGAAAGGCTCCGGACGTTCACGAATGGCTTCGATCAAGCCGTTCAACTCTTCTCGCCGCCGCATCGGCACCGCTATGAGCGCCCGGGTCCGGGTGCCGAACTCGGTATCCAACTTGCCCTGATATCGCGGCTCGTTGGCGACGTCGTCGACCATGATCGGCTCGCCGCTCTCGAGCACGTGGCCGCTGATGCCGAGCTCGACGCTTACCGCGCCGCGCTCTACCGCGCCGCCGCAACGGGCGAAGGACACCTGCAGGTCTTTGACGTCCTGCCACTCCGCGGCCCGGATAAATATGGACACCGCGTCGGCACCGATCGCCTCTCCGCTCAGCTCCAAAACGCGCTCTACGGCGGTCTCGAGCGTCAACGACGCGTTCAAGGCTCGGGCTATCGAGAGCATCACCTCTTCGCGGTCGATCACGCTCATCGATCAGCCGGTCCTTTGGGCTGCGCCTGCAGCAGAGGGTCGGCGTGCGCGTCGAGATGTCCGGTCGCATTGAGCGCCCGCAGGTACGTTCGCTTCTCGTCGATGTCGATTACCGTCAACGCCGTATTGTCCACCGTGATCGAACGGTATAGCTGCATCGATAGGTCCAAGGCCTCGAGCACGGCGATGCGAATGACGCCGTCGTGCGTCGTCGCCGCCACGCTTTCGTCCTGGTGGTCGCGGCGAATGCGGTGCAGCGCCTGGCGAATACGCGCGCGCAGGTCGGCGAACGGCTCGATTCCCTCGACCATCAAGGCGGACGGATCGGCGCACCAAGTTTGCCACGCTTGCGGGTCGCGGGCTTCGATCTCCGCTGCCGACAAGCCCACCCAACGGTCCAGTCCGAGTTCGTTGAGTCCCGGTTCGACGCGGACGTCGAGTGCGTGCGGTTGATTGACGATCTCGGCGGTCTCCCGAGCTCGCCGCAACGGGCTGGTGTAAAAGGCGTCGATGCGGGCGCTGGAGAGCCGCCGCGCTAGGCGCCGCGCATGCCATCTGCCGTCGCTGGACAGCGGTTCCTCCGACCGACCCATGTAGCGCCGCTCCTTGTTCGACTCGGTTACGCCGTGTCGGATCAGAAAAAGCCTGGTCATGACGGCTGCCGCGGAGCCGATGGCTTCTTGCGCGCCGCGCCGCCGCCGCGCGAGCGGGTGGCGTCCGTCGACGATTTTGTGCCCTTACGGCGCCGCGACGGCTTGCGCTCCGAACCCAGTGCCAGCTCGAGCACCTCGCCGATGTCTTTGACGAACACGAACTCGAGTCCCTCGCGTGTCTGCTCGGGCACTTCCTCGAGGTCCTTCTCATTCTTCGCCGGCAAAACCACACGCTTCAGACCGGCACGCCGAGCGGCCAGCACCTTGTTCTTGATCCCGCCCACCGGCAGTACCAGGCCGCGTAGCGTGATCTCGCCGGTCAGGCCCAGATCCGGCGCCACCGGCCTTCCTCGAAACAAGGAAGCCATCGCTACCAGTATTGCGATTCCCGCCGACGGGCCATCTTTGGGCACGGCGCCGGCGGGCACGTGAACGTGAAGGTCGTGCGACTCGAACTCCTGAGGCGCAATGTCGAGCTCCGCGGCGCGGCTGCGCAAGTACGAGAGCGCTGCCTGGGCCGACTCCTTCATGACCTCGCCGAGCTGGCCCGTCAACTTCAGTTTGCCCTTGCCCGGCATGCGGGTAGCCTCGATGAAAAGGATGTCGCCGCCGTACGGGGTCCAGGCCAGGCCCGTGGCGATTCCGGGCAAGGCGGTACGCTCGGCGACCTCGGCGAAGTACTGAATAGGGCCCAAGAACCCGTGCAAGGAGTCGACAGAAACCTTTTGGGTTACCACCGTGGCATCGCTCTCGTCGCGATCGAGATTCTCGGCGACCGTGCGCGCAACCGCCCTGCAGATCGCCGCGATTTGGCGTTCCAACCCGCGCACGCCGGCCTCTTCCGTGTAGCTCTGAACGATCGCCGTTATGGCAGCGTCTTCGAACTCGAGGCGCGTGGCGTCCAGTCCGTGTTCCTCGAGCTGCCGTGGTACCAGGAAGCGTTGTGCGATCAGCGTCTTCTCTTCGGCCGTGTACCCGGATAGCTCGAGAATCTCCATCCGGTCGAGCAGGGCGTCGGGGATCTGCTCCGGAACGTTGCCGGTGGCGATGAACAGCACCTGCGACAGGTCGACGGATACCTCGAGGTAGTGATCCGAGAACATGTGGTTCTGCTCCGGATCCAGCACTTCGAGCAATGCCGACGACGGATCGCCGCGGAAATCGTTGCCGAGCTTGTCGATCTCGTCGAGCATGAACACCGGATTCATCGAGCCGGCCCGCTTGAGCCCCAGCAGAATCCGTCCCGGCAAGGCACCTACGTACGTTCGCCGATGCCCTCGAATCTCGGCCTCGTCGTGCACACCGCCGAGCGAGATACGCACGAACTCGCGCCCCAGGGCGCGAGCGATCGACCGTCCGAGCGATGTCTTGCCGACGCCCGGAGGTCCGACGAAGCAAAGGATCGGCCCCTTGGTATCCGGCTTGAGCTTGCGGACGGCGAGATACTCCAGAATCCGCTTCTTGATCTTCTCGAGGTCGTAGTGGTCCTCGTGCAAGATGGCTTCCGCCGCCACGATGTCGAGGT
>CBDUXW010000394.1:0-3847 GCA_965371275.1 uncultured bacterium
GGTCGTCGAAATTCCCGAACTCGGTCGGGGTCAGCTCCTCGTCGGGGCTCAGGTAGTCGAGATCGTCGACGCGCGCGTGTGTCCACCAGTGTTGCGCCAGGTCGGCTCCGACATACTTGGTCGGTGCGTCGGGACTGGCTCTCGCGACCGACGGCAGAGATTGATTGACCTCCGTGATGGCCCGCAACAGAGCGATCTTGGCGTCGAAATGGGCGCCGAAGCCGAGCAATATGTCCTCGGTTTGCCCCGTGGTCCTTCGCGACACGCAACCGATCGTCGGAATTCCGAAATCGGCGGTCAGATCGAGTGCCCACAGCTGGCGGCCGATGCTGCGGTAGAAATCGTGAAGCTCGCTGACGTACGGCAGCTCGAAGCTATCGAGGTCAATGCCCCGGCGGCGGATCCGGTTGTACCACCAGAGCGCGATGGCGTCGCGCTCCACGAGCTCCATGAACCCCTGCAGAAACGCCTCCTCGATGGTGTTGCCCGCCGCGCAGCCGTTCGAGTCGGGGGCGCACCAATGGTCGCTGAACTCGGGATGACCGTAGTAGCAATACGCGGTGGGGAGGTATCTGTAGCGTTCGTTTGTGAGCGACCAGAGCGGCGACCACTCGACCTCGAGGTCGGTGGCGAACGGATAGGGGACCAGAACGCAACGAGACTTCGGCTGCGTGGCGTTCCACTCCCGCATGTTACGAAACTGAGCCTCGCTGAATCCCATGCACTCGTTGGGATGGATCGCCTTGTCGCCGAGCCCGTCGTGACTATCGCGAACGGAGTGTTCGTCGCCCCACCAGACGCCGGAATAGCGCTCGATGGCCTCGCATATGCAGCTCACCTTGGCCTGGATCTCCGAGGCTCCCTTGCCTCCGCTCATGCCGCGCAAGGTCTCGCGTAGAAACACGAAGCTCTCGGGTCCGAGCGAGAAGTTGTGGCCGGCGACATATGTACGCACCAGGTCGTTGCGAAAACCGGGTGCACGGCGGACCTCGGTGACGGCGCCGAGGATCGGGCTGATGTGGTGCTCGTAGCGCTCGAACGTCTCGGCCGGGGTCATCGTGCGGTGGCCGCCGTCCTCGGAGAAGCGCACCTGCTGATGGGTGAACACGGGAGGCTCCGACCCGTCGTTTTGCCGGTAGCTTGCGTCGCCGCAAGCCCGGCACTGCGGTCTGCAAACCAACACGTGCTCACGCGTCGAACGATTGGTGAGGTCGAAGCTCAACAACCGCCCGACGATACGCGACGCCTGTGGCGCGGACAGCCATTTGCTGATCTCCGTGGCCGCCAGGCTGTCAGCGATATCCAATGTCGAGGGTAGCCAGGCGCGCGAGACGATCATCGGCTCGCCACTTTCGTTGGCCTCGCCGATTTTCACCCGGCGCGCCTCGATGTACTGCTCCATCTGCCGGTTGGCGCGCAGGCGCTGCGCCAGGCACTCCCAGCAGCCGGTCTCGCCGGGAACCAACAACGGGCCGATCCACAAGACGGTGCCGATCGGTTTGATCAGCATCCACGGCTGATCGTTATCGAGGGATTGTCGGTTGATCGCGTCGAGACCAGGACGCAGATAATCATCGGTGACGACCACGCGCAGGTGGGAACGCTCGTCGTGTGCCGCCATCGCGACACCGTTGGCGCACAGCAGCTCTTCCAGCCCGTCAGCGCGCGCGTCGCCGACGGCGGTTACCGATACCGACCCGCCGGTGAGGGGAGCGCCGAAGTACTCGGCGAACGCCGCGTCGGCGCCGCTCGACGGCGCCGCGCCCTCGATCAGGTAGCCGCCCGCCTCGAGCTGGTCGAGCGCTGAGAAAGCTTCGGGAGCGCCGACTTGCTCCTGCACGCACGACAGAATTTCCGCGACCGTTCGCACGCCATCCAGGAGCGGCGCCAACGGCGGAAACGCGGCGCCTTCGAAGATCGCCTGACGGTGCTCATCGAGCAGGAAGACCAGCTTGTCGCCGAAGGGCACCACCTCCAGCGAAGCCCTGAAGCGTGGTCTTGAAAGCACGTATTCAATCTCCCGCAGGGTGCAGTGTGACCATCAGGCCGTCCGCGGGCCGCAGCGTCACCAACGCTTCCGGCGCCACCGCATGCTCGGGCACGAGACGAACATCGTACCGCTGCAGAAGCGTCACCAAAACGAGCGGCAACTCCACCGAAGCGAAGCTCTTGCCGATGCATTGGCGCGGTCCGCCGCTGAACGGCAGGAAGGCGAAGCTCGGCCGCGCGGCATCGCGCTCGGGTGCGAAGCGGTCGGGATGGAACATATTCGGCGCCTCCCAGAAATCAGGGTGTCGGTGCATCGTGTAGGGGCTCATCAAGACGAACGAGCCGGCCGGGATCGAATAGTCACCGATTACATCGTCGTCACGGGCCACTCGCGAAATCGTCCACACCGGCGGATAGAGGCGCAGCGCCTCCTGGACGACCGCCCAGGTGAACTGGAGGTCGGCGAGGTCTGCAACCTCGGGAACCCGTCCGCCGAGCACAGCCTGCACCTCCTGCCGTATGCGGACAGCGGCGTCGCGGTTTCGGTCCAGCAGATACAGCGTCCACGTGAGCGCCTTGGCGGTGGTCTCGTGTCCGGCCATGAGCATCGTCATCACTTGATCGCGCACCTCGGTATCGGACAATGGCGCGCCGCTGTCATCGTCGCGCGCCAGCAGGAGCATCGACAGGAAGTCGTTTGGCTGCTGGGACAGGGAGCGTCGCTCGGCGATGATGTGAAGCACGATCTGGTCGATCTCCGCCTTGGCTTCTTCGAAGTTGGTGCGGGCGACGACGTTGCGCGGGTCGAAATGACCCATGTACTCGTTCATTGCCTGCACCGCGCGGCCGAATGTCTCGACGAAGGCGCCGACGTCGGTGCCGAACAACGCCAACGCGATGATGCGGGTGGTGAGCTGCGTGAGCTCGTCGGAGACTTCGAAAGCTGTCCCGGAATCGGCCAACGGTTGCCAGCGTTCGAGCATTGCCCGGGTCTCGCCGGTGATCAGCCCGCCGAAGGTAGCGACGACATCGCGGTGGAACGCCGGCTGCGCCAGGCGGCGTTGCCGCACCCAGGTTTCGCCTTCGGTAGTGAGCAGGCCCTCGCCGAGCATGGGCCTCAGCATCATGAGATCGGGCGTGCCTTCCTTGGTGTAGTTCGTGTGGTTGTCTTGGAGCACGTGCTTGATGTAGTCGGGCCGATTCAACAGGGTTGCGGTCCAGCCGTCTGCGCTGTAGCGGACGATGTCGCCGTAGCGTTCGATGAGCTCTTGAAGGAACCCCAGCGCGTCGCTCTGAAGTTCCTCCAGGGTGAACGCCGTGTCGGGCCCGGGCGGCGCGCAACATTCAGTGTCAGCCCGCATCGGTGGAGTCTCCGGGCGCGCCGGTCAGCCCGAGCTGCTGCAACATGCCGAAGGTGTCGAACTCTCCCCAGTGCGCGGAGATCATGCCGTCGCGGACTCGAAATACGTCGATGCCGCTGGCCGTGAATGTTCGCTGGCTGGCGGGATGCCCCAGGAACTCGGCCGCGTGCGTGCCGGTCGTTGAGGTACGTACGACGACGGAATCCTCCGTGGTGATAACGAGATCGAAGTCTACGGACAGGTTCGGGAAGCCGGCGCGGAACATCCGCTGGAAACCCATGAGACCGTCCTTGCCCGCCTGCCTGCCGGCGACCTCCTGTACGAAGTCGGTGGCGAGGATCGAGTCGAGAGCCTCGTAGTCGGCCGCGTTGACCGCGGCGAAGTATCGAGACACCAGCGATTCGATGGCAACGGCGTCCATTAGTCCTTTCCTGCAATTGAAAATGGCACGAGGCTTGCCTCGTGCCCGTCTCAAAACAGTGCGCCGCGACCCATCC
>CBDUXW010000395.1:0-3842 GCA_965371275.1 uncultured bacterium
CAGGTCGGTGTTGCAGATGCCGGCCTGCGTGACGCGAATCAGGGCCTCGCCGTCGCCTGGTTCCGGCATCTCGAGATCGGTGCGGAGCTGCAGCCGGCCCGCGTCGAGCCATACGCCGATCATGCCGACGCCGGCACGGTCCGCCGGCCGCGTGGTCGTCCGGCGCCGCGGCGCCGCTGAGCCCCGGCGTGCCTCACGGCGCCGTTTCCAAACCGAGGCGCTCCATCATCTGCTCGCGCATCTTGAACTTCTGGATCTTGCCGGTGACGGTCATGGGGAACTCGTTCACGAACTCGATGTAGCGCGGCACCTTGAAGTGCGCCAGGTGCTCGGCGCAGAAGTCACGGATCTCGTCGTCGCCGGCCGCTTCGCCCTGGCGCAGCTTGATCCAGGCACAGATTTCTTCGCCGAACTTGGGGTCCGGAACGCCGACCACCTGCGCATCCTCCACTTTGGGGTGGGTGTACAGAAATTCCTCGATCTCGCGCGGGTACACGTTCTCGCCGCCGCGAATGATCATGTCCTTGATGCGCCCGGTAATACGAAAGTTACCGTCGGCGTCACGCACGGCGAGGTCGCCGGTGTGCAGCCAGTTGTCGTCGTCGATGGCCGCGGCCGTCGCCTCGGGCATCTTGTAGTAGCCGATCATCACGTTGTGGCCGCGGGCGCACAGCTCTCCCTGCTCGCCGTCGGGCAACGGCGCGCCGGTGTCGGCATCGACAACGCGGGCCTCGACGCCGGGAATCACGCGGCCCACCGTGCTGACACGAATCTCGACCGGGTCGTCGACGAGCGTCTGGGTGATCGCCGGCGACGCCTCGGTGAGCCCGTAGGCAATCGTCATTTCGGTGGCGCCCATGTCGCCGATCACCCGATTCATGACCTCGATCGGGCACGGGCTGCCCGCCATGATGCCGGTGCGCAACGCAAGATCGCGCCCGGCGAACGACTCGTCCTCGAGCTGCGCGATGAACATGGTGGGGACGCCGTACAACGAGGTGGCGTGTTCCTGTTCGACACAATCGAGTGTCGCCACCGGATCGAAATACTCGGCCGGCACCAGCATCGTGGCACCGTGCACCATGTTGCACAGCGTGCCGATGACGCAGCCGAAGCAATGGTAGAAGGGCACCGGGACGCAAACGCGGTCGGCGGCCGACAGGTTCTGTGCCCAGCCGACGTAGTAGGCGTTGAAGAGCAGGTTCTGATGGCTCAGCAACACGCCCTTCGGGAACCCGGTCGTTCCCGACGTGTACTGCAGATTTATCGGCTGCTCGGGCGACAACTCTCGCTCGCGCTGCCGCAGGTCGTCGTCGGGAACGTCACGGCCGCCGTCGACAATGGCCCGCCACGTTGCCATTCCCGGCGCCGGGCGGTCGGGAATCGACACTACCCAGCGCAGTTCCGGGAAGGCTGCGGAGGCGAGCTTGCCGGGCTCGGCGCCGGCCAGCTCGGTGCAGGTGTCGTTGAGGATGGCGAAATAGTCCGACGACTTGAACCGATCGGTCAGAAACAGGGCGCGAACGTCGGAATGCTCGAGCGCATAGGTCAGCTCGTGGCGCCGGTAGGCCGGGTTCACGGTCACCAGCACGGCGCCGATCCTCGCCGTGGCCAGGTGCAGCAGGACCCACTCGGGGCAGTTCGTCGCCCACACTGCGACGTGCTCACCGGTCTTGATGCCCATGGCCAGGAGACCGCGCGCCATCTCATCGACCTGCTCGTCATAGGCGGCGTAGGTGGCGCGATAACCGGCTTGCGGAAAAACGAGCGCCTCGTGCTGCGGGTCTTCGCGGGCGCGGCGGCGCAGCGCTTCGCCGATGGTCAAGCCGTTGAGCCAGAGATCGCGGGTGGCAGTCATGAGTGACGGTCGCGGGGCGGCGCGGTTGTCGGGTGCGAGGCGCTTCCTCGCCGCGCAACCCGTTGCGCAACGCAGGCTAGGACGGGCGTGCGCGCAGGTCAAATAGTGGCGCCCGTACCCGGCAACCAGACTCGTCACGGTTCGGTCACGGCCTGCTAGTCTCAGCGCATGGTCCGCCCCGAGCTCATCACGTTTGACTGCTATGGCACGCTGATCGACTGGAATGCCGGCATCGCCGGGGCGCTGCGCGCCGAGGGCGAACGCCAGGGGTTCGACGTCGACGACGCTACGATCCTGAGCGCCTACCACGCCGCCGAACCGGAAGCTCAGGCACGAGAGTACCGCTCGTATCGCGCCATCCTGACCCGGCTCGAAGCGGCTATCGCCGGACATCTCGGCTGGGAACCGCCCTCCGCGCCCGGTTATCTGGCCGCCGGCGTCGGGTCGTGGACGCCGTTCGAGGACACCAACCGATCGCTCCGCCGCCTGCGCGAGATGGGTTTCAAGCTCGGCATTCTGTCGAACATCGACGACGACATGTTGGCGGCGACGCGGCAGCACTTGGAAGTCGAGTTTGATCTGCTGGTGACGGCGCAGCAAGTGCGTTCGTACAAGCCGAGGCCGGTGCACTTCGAGCACGCCGTCGCCGCTGTCGACGGCGATCGCGGGCGGCTGCTGCACATGGCACAGAGCCACTTCCACGACATACGCCCGGGCGAAGGCCACGGAATCCGCACCGTATGGATCAACCGGCTTGCGGAGGTAGTGCCCGCGGACGGGCCGCAACCGTTCGGTGAGACGCCCGACCTGCAGGCGGCAGTCGCCTGGCTCGAGGCCGAGCTCGGGGCCGGCACGGCCGCCCTGACGCGCTGCGGTGAACGTTTCCCGAGGCGAATCCAAGAAGCTCGCACGCGCCCGGGAAATGGTCGGCGAATCGAGCGGCGTGGTGATTCTCACCGGCGGCACGATCATCGAAGTCAATCCCGAAGAGACGCCGCTGACGCCGATGAGCGAGGTTTCATTCCGTTCAACGGCGCTAGAGACCGTTCCCCGGATTCTGGAGCACCGCCGGCGGCAAGAGGGGGGAAAATAGGAGGTGTCGCGGGGCTTGAAAAACTCCCGGGAGTTCTTCAGCACCCTGCTAGGCTTTCGCTGTGGCAACTGTTAGGGTGCCGCCCCGGTGGGTAGGCTGTGATGGATCGGGCCGGGCGCCCCGAGACGGAGTTCGATGCGCATCATTATCGCGGGTGGCGGAGACATTGGGCTGGTATTTGCCCGTGAGCTTTGCGTCGACAACGACGTCGTCGTCATCGAGGACGACCGCGACGCGGCGCAGCCGTTCGAAGGGCTCGACGTCCAGCTAGTCCGCGGCAAGGCCACCGACATCGAGACGCTCCAGGCCACGTCGTTGTGCGCTCAGGACAAGTTCGTCGCCTGCAGCGAGTCCGACGAGCAGAACATCATCGCCTGCCTGGCGGCGAAGCGGCACGGCAGCCCCCAGACGTTCTGTTTCGTTTCCAAAGAGGAGTACTACAAGTCATTTCGCCGCAAATCGGGTGACGAAACCTTTCGCGACATCGACGAGATCATCTGGCCGCAACTGATGCTTGCCGAGGAGATCTCGCGGATCGTGCTGGTTCCCGAGGCACTCGACGTGGAGGTGTTCGCCGGCGGGCGCATCTGGCTGATGGAGTATCGGCTACAGGAAGACTCGCCCCTGGTCGGTAAGCACCTCAACGAAATCGACCTGCCCAAGCGCGTGCTGGCGGTGAGCTTGATCCACGACGGCCAACTCCAGGTGCCGAGGGGCGACACGTTCTTCGATCCCGGCGACAAGGTCGTGTTCATGGGCAAGCGCAGACCGCTGACGACATTTGCCCGGCAGTCGTTGCAGCGCGAGAGCCTCAGCGTGAACGACGTCACCGTGATCGGCGGCGGTACGGTGGGCGTGACGCTGGCCAAGATGCTCGAGCAGGGCGGTGTG